>JAZLIJ010000065.1:0-2054 GCA_045617325.1 Fibrobacter sp. | reverse complement strand
CGCGGCCTTCCGCGGCTACGACAGCAAATGGCGCACCGCCCGCGCACGCTTCCTGCGCCTGAACCCGCTGTGCGTCCGGTGCATGGACCGCGGCAGGCTGACCCCCGCGACCGTCGTGGACCATATCGTGCCGCACAGAGGCGATGCCGCCCTGTTTTGGGACGAAAAAAACTGGCAGCCCCTTTGCAAGGACTGCCATGATAAGAAAACAGGAAAAGGATTGTAATTGATTATGAATGCAACGAAATCGTTGTTTCCAAACTATCGAGACTGTTTCAAATATTGTGTAAACCTCCAAGGACGTGTAAAATAAGAACAAAGGTATGGAGGTAATAAAATGGGACAGAGAAAAGAAGTAACGCCTGAAGAAAAAGCGAAAAGGGAAGCGGCAAGGGAACTGCTGCGACTTGGGAACATCGAAAGAGTCAGCGATCTACGCGAGCTGTTCAAAGAAACTGTCAAGACGTTTTTAGAGGATAGCTTAACGTGCGAAATGGATGAAGCGCTTGGATATGACAAATACGACTATTCAGAGAAAAACACCGACAACAGTCGTAACGGCCACAGTCGCAAAACGATGAAAACAAGCTTCGGCGACATGGAAATCGCTGTGCCTCGCGACAGGAAAAGCGAATTCGAGCCGCAGATTATCAAGAAGAATCAAACGAGCATCAGCGAGGAAATAGAGAACAAAATCATTTCGCTGTATTCCAAAGGCATGACTTGCTCGGATATCAACGAGCACATACGCGACATTTACGGAATCGAAGTGTCTGAAAGCGCCGTAAGCCGCATTACCGACAAAGTTCTGGATGAGGCTAAGGATTGGCAGTCTCGTCCGCTCGAAAACAAATATGCGGTTGTCTTTATGGACGCTATCCACTATCATGTCCGCAGCGAAGGACACGTAGTGAAGCGCGCTGTCTATGTCGCGATCGGAATCAATCTTGACGGAAAAAAAGATGTATTGGGGATGTGGGTCGGCGAAAATGAGAGTGCGCGATATTGGACAGTGGTGCTGAACAGCCTGAAAAATCGCGGAGTCGAGGATATTCTGATAGCCTGTACCGACAATCTGACCGGTTTCAGTCAGGCTATAGAGGCGGTTTTTCCGAAGACAGATATTCAGAATTGCATCATTCACCAACTCCGGAATTCCTCAAAATATGTTTCGTACAAAGACATCAAGGAACTGATGAACGATTTGAAAGCTGTTTACGGGGCAGTAGACGAAGCTGCAGCATCAGCCGCTCTTGACGATTTTTCGAAGAAGTGGGACGCAAAATACCCGAAGATTTCCGACTCATGGCGAACAAATTGGGCGAATCTCAGCGCCTATTTCAAGTTTCCGGAAGAGGTTCGCCGCTTGATTTATACCACAAACACAATTGAGGGATTCAACCGCCAGCTTCGGAAAGTGACCAAAGCCAAATCCGTTTTCCCTACAGATGACAGCCTGTTGAAAATGCTGTATTTGGCCATGCGGGGAATCACCGATAAGTGGACGGGGAGACGTCAGGATTGGGCACGAATTCATGCGCAGCTTACGATTTTCTACGGAGACAGAATTGCGGAATAACACCGGAAATTTTGCTTCCTGTGTTGACACGGAGCCTCTGCCGGCGTGATTCCGCCTACCCGGAGCCAAGCCCGCCCGCGCCATCCGTATGGGCGCGTTCTGGGTTGGCTCCACGCAAGGCTATCACGCCGGCCCCTCCGTGTCAACACCGCAAAATTTCCTGCGATATCCTTCTATTGTTACTTGACTTCGTGTTTCTAACGTCGTATTATTCGTTTATTGATTATTTGTTTCTCTCGATTACACTACTCTTTGGACTTTACACAAAATGTGAGACGCTCCCACAAGCCGATTTTTCGTAAGCGATAGCCCTGATGCTGCAGCTTCGTCTACTGCCCCGTAAACAGCTTTCAAATCATTCATCAGTTCCTTGATGTCTTTGTACGAAACATATTTTGAGGAATTCCGGAGTTGGTGAATGATGCAATTCTGGGGAGCGTCTCACATTTTGTGTAAAGTCCAAAGAGCAGTATAA
>JAZLIJ010000064.1:0-26108 GCA_045617325.1 Fibrobacter sp. | reverse complement strand
GGACGGTAGCCGTTCATGAACGGCGTGTGGCGGCCACCTTCGTCCTTCGTGAGAACGTAGATTTCAGCCTTGAATTCGGTATGCGGAGTGACGGACTTCGGAGCGGCGAGAACCATGCCACGGACGATGTCCTTCTTTTCTGCACCGCGGAGGAGCAAACCGACGTTGTCGCCAGCTTGGGCGTCGTCGAGGAGCTTGCGGAACATTTCGACACCGGTAATCACGTATTCGGTGGTTTCACCGAGACCGACGCGTTCGACCTTGTCGTTCAGACGGACAACACCGCGTTCGATACGACCGGTAGCGACGGTGCCACGACCAGTAATCGTGAACACATCTTCGATCGGCATGAGGAACGGCTTGTCGGTTTCGCGCTGGGGGAGCGGAATGTATTCGTCGCAAGCAGCCATGAGTTCCATGACCTTGTCCTGCCATTCCTTTTCGCCATTGAGAGCGCCAAGAGCAGAACCACGGACGATCGGGGTGCCGTCGCCGTCGAATTCATACTTGGAGAGGAGTTCGCGGACTTCCATTTCGACGAGGTCGAGGAGTTCAACATCGTCAACCATGTCGCACTTGTTCATGAACACAACGATTTTCGGCACGCCGACCTGGTGTGCGAGAAGGATGTGTTCGCGAGTCTGAGGCATCGGGCCGTCAGTAGCTGCGACAACGAGGATAGCGCCGTCCATCTGGGCAGCACCGGTCACCATGTTTTTCACATAGTCAGCATGCCCCGGGCAGTCAACGTGTGCATAGTGGCGGTTTGCAGTTGTGTATTCGACATGAGAAGTGTTGATCGTGATACCACGAGCCTTTTCTTCCGGAGCGTTGTCGATTTCGTCGAAACGCTTAGCGGCGGCGAGGCCATTTGCAGCCAAGGTGGTGCAGATAGCAGCGGTCAGAGTGGTTTTACCGTGGTCAACGTGGCCGATGGTGCCAATGTTGCAGTGCGGCTTGCTTCTGTCAAAATGTTCTTTTGCCATTTTATTCCTCTTCTTCAGCAGAAGGTTTATCGCTTCAAATACAAAGAAATCTTATGATTCCTGTTACTCCGGAGAGCATAGGAAGCGATACTCTCCGAAATTGGACTACAAATTTAATAAATTCCATATAATTGGCAAGCATATTTTTTCGCTTTTTTGAGTTAAAAAAGGGAAATTTCAAAGTTATTCACAACCAATTTGCATTACGGACAAATGTGTGCTCCGATTTTCGCTCCGGAAAAAAAATTATGCCCTTTTTAGGTAAATTTCGCCAATTTTACTTTACAGATTCTTCTATTTTTCACTTTTTCGTAATACATCTATTAACATATTTTTATGAAAAATTTTATTTACATTGAAGATTTGTCGTTTTAAAGCGTTGAATGTAATTTTAATTTTACATTTGTATTTTTTACATTTCTTTTACATTCTACTGTTACATCAATCATGTCCGCTCATGATAAAGAGCACACAGAGACGATGTTAAACAGTTTTTACAAGTAATTACACCCACATATATCTATCTTTGTTTAACTAACTAGAGAAAATAGAGAACAACAGGTCAAACATGACGAAATACCCCATGCTGAAAACCCTATTCGCAATAGGAGCATTGTCACTTGCATGGAGCTGTTCTGACGATTCGTCCAGCTTCAACACGAATAACCCGCCCCCGGTCACTACACCGCACGCCTTGGCATGTGCTCCCTCTTGGCATCTTCTGAGCACCATAAATTATGTTATCTACCCGGATAATGTAGTAACGGATGACATGGGAAATATTCTCGGCACCATGAGCTGGCTTCCAGCACCATACGACACTGTCGGAAAAATTCTCGATTTAAACAACAACGTCATCGTCCAGCAAGTTAACAAGAACGCACTGCCGGTTCTCATGGGAGAAGACCTCTCCCCCGTCTATACAATCAGGGACGACGCCGTTTACCATCTAAAGCTAAACGCAACGTTTGACGTACTTATCAGTCCCACGAACATTATTTATGACGCAGCCGGAAATGCAATAGCAACTTACGATCCTGCCACAGGCGCAATCATCAGCATCATAGACGGAACTACCCTCGCCACTTATCCTCCCGAAAATGTAAAGACGCTTCCAGTCATAAACCAGTTCAACAAGTGCGCCATTTACGATCCACCTCCAAGTAGCAGCTCCGTCACACCGACTAGCAGTGCGACACCTATCGCAAGTAGCGCCACCATACCTCCGATACCGACTTCCAGCGCAATCGTCCCTCTATCCAGCGCAAGCCAGCCGAAGTCCAGTGCAACGCCGAAATCCAGCGCATCTCAACCGAAATCCAGCTCATCCCAGCCGAAGAGTAGCGCCGCCACAGGCGGATGCCCGAACATCAAGGTCGTCAACGGCGGTGCAAAGGGCAGTGGCTGGGCAACACGTTACTGGGACTGCTGCAAACCGAGCTGTTCTTGGCAGGAAAACTCCGGCGGAAATCCGTCTAGACAGTGCGGCAGCAACGGCAAGAACGAGAGCTCCGACTGGGGCGCAGGCAGCGTCTGCAGCGGCGGTCCGATGGCCACATGCACAAGCCAGATTCCGTTCACAGTCAGCGGTTGCGATGAATACGGATTCGCATTTGCGGCAGTTCCAGCAGCTAACGGTGGACAGTGCGGCAAATGCTTCCAGCTGGCCTTCGACGGAACCGGAAAATACTCCAACGCCTCGAACATCAAAAAACTGAAAGGCAAGAAACTCATCGTCATGGTGACAAACATCGGTGGCGACGTCAACCAGGGTCAGTTCGACGTGATGATTCCTGGTGGTGGTGTCGGCATGTTCAACGGCTGTTCCAGCATGGGCTGGGGTGCGCAAGGCGAACAATACGGGGGACTCCTCTCCGATTGCGAAAGGGAAACCAATTACGCCGCCAACAAGTACGCAAGCTGCCTCACCGAAAAGTGCAACTCCGTTTTCAAGAACGACTCTGAAGCCAAGAAGGGATGCCTCTTCCTTGCAGACTGGATGGGCGGCGCAAGCAACCCGAACCACAACTATCAGGAAGTGGAATGTCCTGACGTTCTCAAGAAAAAATACTAATATAACCGTCACCATTAGACCAATATCAAAGGCATCCCCAATCGGGATGTCTTTTTTATTTTTACGTAACTCATTGACACAAAACAAGTTGTAAAGACACCTTCCCGTTTTTCCAGCATTTCTATTTACTTTTTTTTACGAGACAAAAAATTTCAATTAACTATCTTTTAGGTTGGATTGGATCGGGTAAAAAAATAGGGCATAATGTATATGAAACATTCTCTTTTCAAAACCCTCGTTGTATTCGGGGTATCCTTCATCGTTTGGAATTGCTCTGACGATTCAGCGTCTTCGGCCCCAATCGACCCGACTCCCACCCATGCGGAGGCTTTCGTTGTCAACCAACCTTGCTGGTGGCTGAACGCCAATCCGAACCATTATCTCATTTTTCCGAGCGCAACGGGCAACAACATCTACCCCGTCACCGATCAGTATAGCGTATCAGTCGGTGCATTCGACGTAAATACAGGTACCATCGTTGATATGAACGGCCAGGTCGTCGCAGCAAATGTTGACCTTACAACCTTGCCTCTTGTCAATAACAACCAGACAATCACATTCCCCGATGGTTCTGTCACCGACCTTTTCTTGAATCCGATATCACCCGCTGTTACGACAAGCTCGGCATCCATTCCGGTTCAACTTTCGAGTTCCTCCGTCGTGAAGCCGACTTCGGCAACATCATCAGCTACAACAACTAAGAGTTCCGCTTCCGACACCAAGAAATCCTCTGCAACCGAAGTCAAGAGTTCCTCTTCCAAGGCTCCTGAATCGGGAAAAATCGGTAACATCACCTACAGCGGCAGCCTCTCACAGACAGTTGCACAGAATGCAGCCATAGGCTCGATTACTTTCAGCGGTCTCAAGTCGCAGCCCTCCAGGCAGTCCTGGAACGCATGGTTCATCAATGACAGCGACTGTCCTTATGACGCAAACGCAAAGACTTTCACCATCAGCGGCAAGGTCCACGAAAGTTTCCCTCTCGGTGAAGTCGAGGAAACCTGGATTATGGACGGCACGGCGGTCACGCTCAAGTTAAACGTCACAAGCGGCAAGAGTGATGACAAGAAGTCCTCCAGTAGCAAGGCGAAGTCTTCTAGCAGTCAGGCCAAATCCTCGAGCAGCAAGGCAAAGTCTTCTAGCAGCCAGGCCAAATCCTCGAGCAGTCAGGCAAAGTCTTCTAGCAGCCAAGCAAAATCTTCTTCCAGCAACCCAGGCGTCAGTGTAGACATCAAGGAGGTTCCCGGCGGAAGAAAGGGCTCCGGATTCGCCAGCCGTTACTGGGACTGCTGCAAGCCCAGCTGCTCCTGGAATGAAAACTCCGGCGGACATCCGGCAAAGCAGTGCAACGCAAGCGGAAGCGTCATCAACGACGCAGGCGCCCAAAGCATGTGCAACGGCGGCCCGGCAGGTACCTGCACAAGCCAGATTCCCATAATCATCAACGACAACCTCGCCTATGCATTCGCTGCAGTCCCTGCGGCTGATGGCGGCTCCTGCGGCAAGTGCTATGCACTCCAATTCGACGGCAAGGGCAAATACGAAACCAAGCAGAACCAAAAAGCCCTCGCCGGAAAAACTCTAGTCGTCATGGCAACAAATATCGGTAGCGATGTGGCACAAGGCCAGTTCGACGTGATGATTCCGGGCGGTGGCGTCGGTATGTTCAATGGTTGCAGCTCCATGGGATGGGGCAGCCAGGGCGAACAGTACGGCGGTCTCCTTTCCGCTTGCGAAAAGGAAGTCGGAACAGCGGGCAACATGCTCACCAAGCGCAAGAACTGCCTCGAAGAAAAATGCAACAGCGTATTCTCCAAGGACCCAAAGGCCAAGGAAGGCTGTATGTTCCTCGCCACATGGATGGAGGCCGCAGGCAACCCTACTCACACATACAAGGAAGTGGAATGCCCGGCAGAACTCAAGGCCAAATACTAATTTTAAACAACATTTTAATTCACCAAAACACCCTCACAGGGTGTTTTTTTGTATCAATTGTTAAAAAAAGCAAAAACAGACAAAAAAAGGAAACAACTGTTTGCACATAAGAAAATGAGTTATTCATAATATTGTTAAATGCGATACAGCATTGACGTAATAAGAGAATCCATGACAGAGCTTTTGGCTAGGTTGCAGAATGAAGAATTCTCTACCAAGAAGCAGCTCGCCCTTGATAGCGGATTGACACGTCAATATATTGGGCTTCTTGCCAAGGGCAAAAGAAGTCCATCGCTAAAAACTCTCTGCGACATTGCCGACGCCTTGGGATGTACACCAACAGAGCTCATGGCAAAATTGCAGGAAATCATGGAAGAAAAGATTTCTCTTCAAGTTGCAGCAGAAAACAGCAAGGGTAAACAATACATAAAAAATACGGTCATAAGAAAGACTTCCACAGAAATGCGCCCTCCAGCCAATGTTTCACGCACTCAAAACACTGTTAATCCCGACAGCAATTAACAGATTAAATACCATCGTCACTGTATAGGAAAATCCACCCCTTAGAACTGTTCCAGCAAACGGATGCGCTCTGGAGTGTCCGGATGCGTACAGAACAAAATGTTCGCCTTTGCAACCCAGCCCGACAACTTCTGTTCAAACTCTTCTTCCGGATGAATCACGTAAAGCTGCGCCACATCGCCGCGTTTCACGCTTGAAAGTCCAGGTTCCGTGGAAATTTTACGCAGAGCAGATGCAAGCGCAAGCGCATCGCCGCAGAGTTCGGCACCGCCCGCATCGGCGACATATTCACGCTTGCGCGATATGGCAAGACGCGTAAACATGCTGAACGTATAGGCGACAGAGGAACAAACGAGGACAAGCAAAAGAACAGCTAGAATCGCCAAAAAAGCTCCACCGGCATTTTTATTGCGCCGTCTGCTGCTGCCGCCCATTCCCCGAAAAAGACCGCCTATCAACTTAAGAGAAATCGTCATGAGCGTCGAGAAAATGCCTACAAAGACGATGCACACCACCAGAAGCCGCGTATCGCGATTCTTGATATGCGTGAGCTCGTGCCCCACGACCGCCGAAAGTTCCGCATCATCCAATTTATCGATAATCCCGGTCGTGAGCGTCACCGTATAGGAATTGATGTCGATGCCGCTCGCAAAGGCATTCAGGCCGTCATCTTCCACGATGTTGATTTTCGGCATCTCGATTCCACCCGCGATGCAGAGATTCTCGACGATGTTGTAGACGCGCACGTTCTCCTTGCGCTCCAGCGGTCGCGCATGTGTCGCATGGCGGATAATCGCCGTATTGGCAAAGTAAGCGATAGCAAACCAGACCGCGGTTACGCCAAGCACATAGGGAAGCGATATCAGGAAGTAATCCAGAATCATATCCCAATGGAAGACGCCGGATTGTACTCCACGACAGGCCTCAACACCCGCCATGCTGCAGAGCATCCCAAGCCAATCCAGCGCAGCGATAAACACAAAAACCATGGCAAGCAGAATCACCGGAAACAGGAACAGCAGAATCACCGTATTCCTGTTGTTACGCCAAATTTGAGTTTGAAGACCTACGTATTTCATATTAGGTAACAGGTGTAGGTTATAGGTTGCAGGTTTTCGTAGCAGGAGATGCTAATATTCACTGAAAGACGCCAGGCGGACAACGTCACCTGACGACCGAAACCTCGCTCCTATTCGTTAAAACTTAATGTCCGGAGCCTTGTTGAGATCCTCGCGGCTCTCGGTCGCCTCGTACATCGCCGCACGCCTAAAGTTGAATATCCCGGCAATGATGTTGCTCGGGAAGACTTCGCAGGCATTGTTGAATTCGCGCGTAGAAGAGTTGAAGAAGCGGCGGGCGGCGGAAAGCTTGTTTTCGATATCCGAAAGTTCCGTCTGCAGCTGGAGGAAATTCTGGTTTGCCTTGAGTTCCGGATATGCCTCCAGGGAAACCCTGAGTCCGGAAAGAGCACCGCTGAGGGCCTTGTCAGCGGCGACCTTCTCATCGACAGTCGCTGCATTCATGGCGGCGGCACGTGCGGCAGTCACCTTCTCGAGCAGTTCCTTTTCATGCGTAGCGTAGCCCTTGACCGTCGAGACAAGCTGCGGCACAAGGTCAAAACGCTGCTTCAGCTGCACATCGATATTCGCAAACGCATTTTCGCGATTATTGCGAAGCTTTACCAGACCGTTATACATGGAAACGAGCCATGCAATCAAGATGACGACAACTGCGACTGCGATAATGGCGAGCATTGGTAATTTCTCCTTTTTAAAATTTTTTCTCTAGAAAAGTATATAAAAACAGCCCCACCATTATCGTGAAGCTGAAATTTTTTTCAAAAAACTGATGCTACTTCTTTTCAGAATTAGACTTCCTTGAAGCACGTGCCGCATTGACCGCAGACTTCAGGGCGTCCTTTTTCGCCTGCTCCTCCTCGGGAGTCGGCTTCGTATCCTCGAAAAGGCGGTCGGCCCATTCTTCCCAGAACTTGCAGCGTTCGCCTTCCAGCTTCATCTTCGCAAACTTGACCGGCTCCGTCTCAACAGCAAGCGTCACGACGGATTCCTTATAGGCCTGCGGAAGACCCGCCACATGCGACATGCGCTGCTTGAGTTCCGCGACAGTCGCATCCAAAATATCCACCTCGAAACGACGCTCGATGTAGCGGCGTGCAATGAACCCAAGTGCCATGAAGAAGTCGCCCTGGTTCCCCTGCGCAAGGTAATCCTTGGCGCGAAGTTCCTTCATGGCAAGCACCGCCTCCTCATAAGGCGGAAGACGCACGGCCTCGCCCTTCTTTGCAAACTTCTTGTGCAAAAACCAGCCGAGGAACACGAGAAGCGCAACGCCGAGAACTGCAAGCACAATGTAGAGCCACTGCGGGAGACGCGGATCGGAAAGCGGGTCCTCCACTTCCAGAATATCCGTCTCCTCGCCATTCGTACGCGTAGAGACTTTCACCGTCACAGGGTCCGTATGCGTCTTGACCGTATCGGTCCCGACAATCGCATTTACCTCCTGCGGGGCAATGAGAAAATCGCCACTGACAAACGTGTTGAGCGTAGCAAGCCATACAAACTTCGCCTTGCCCTTCTCCATGCCTTCAGTCACCTTCTCGTTCTTCATCTCCTTGACTTCGAAGCTTCCGAGATTTCCGACAAAGCTTGGCAAGTCCACAATGGCATTTTCAGGAGCCGTGACCGAAATCTCGTAATTGAACATGTCGCCGACAAACACCTGGGCATTATCGACATTCGCCTTGACATTCAAGTCAAACGCATGGGATACCGTCGAAAAAAAGGCGATAACCAAAAGGATGACGTTAATGGCGAACAGCGACTTCAATGTGAAAAGAGCTCGAAACATGAAAACCTCTATCCAAAAACGATAAGCAGTAGCTACAGCACTGCCTATTTCAATGACGGGAAGAATATACAAATTTTGCTTTCGGAAAACCCAGCCACGGAACCATTACGCCAATGACAAATGCACTCAAACGCACTTTCAGTGAACCGCACGCCCCTTGAAATCGAAACAACGCTCCCCTCTTGCGGCATGGACGCTCTTTCGCTCCGTCAAGTAGACTCCACGCTTCCCGCGGGAGGACTCCGAATTTTTTTCCACGAAATAAGGCAGCGATTCCAGCTGCGAATTCAAGGAGTCCGTCTCATTGTACAACGCCCTTATTTCATCATCCGGGAGTGCTCGATTGTAAAAGCGCAAATCATCGATACGCCCCTTGAAAAAACTCCACAGCGACCGCGTCCCGAGGCGGACAGGAGCCGTCCCGTTCTGCACCTGCACTCCGTATGTCGCATCATACAGGTCGTCCTCATCCTTCTTGACACCGTTCTTGAAAAGCGATATCTTATTCGAACTCACGTCGTAACGCGCCACAAAGTGAATCCATTCGCGAGGCGCAATTTCCTCCTGCACGTAGCTTCCAGCACCAAGGCCACCTTCCAAGTTGAAGGCGTATGCCGACATGCGATTCGGGCGCTGCTCCTGGTCATCCTTCAAGTTCTTGTTGTACATGCGAAAGACCCATTCGTGCTGATGCGGCACTCCCTTCCCCATCCAATGCACATAGCCTGCACGTTCCGCATTCACAAAATCCAATGTATCCGGGCTCATCCACACAGAAATCGTCAATGCCCCTGCAGTCGCAATGCTGAAAGCATCGTTATCGGGAATTTCCAAATAGGAGCTGTCACCGTCAAAATACGCAGACGACTGCGCATTACCAAAGCGGTCCTCGCCAAACAGGGCGCCATGATTCACCGCCTCATCCACCTGGACAGCGGAAGCACCCGTCGCCTCATTTTCAAAGTTCCCGTTAAACGGATAATACGCAAGCAGACCTTCGCACGGAACATCTGTGGCAAAGGTCGATGCAAAAAACATAGCGACTATACAAGCGACAAGGCAGGACTTCTGATTCATATTATACCCTTCTATTGAATATATACCATTTTTTATATTTGGTCAGCATGACCACTGTCCTCGTACTGTACCTGATAGCGCTCGTCATCATCGCCGTGAAAAGCGCACGGAATGTCAAAGGCATTCCAGACTTTTTCGTCGCGCGGAAAGGCGCCTCCACAAAAGCCGTGGCAGGGAGCCTCGTCGCTTCTATTCTCGGCGGCTCGGCCATCATCGGCGCTATTGACGCAGGCCCGAGAATGGGCGGAGCCGCAGCCTGGTTCATGCTCGTAGGCGCCACAGGACTCTTGGCGCTTCTTCCCCTTACAAGAAAAGCATACGCACTCGGCAAGTATTCTCTTCCCGACCTCATCGGAAAAATGTACGGCAGCATCCCGCGAAACGTGGCAAGTGTCGTCATACCGCTCGCATGGACAGGAATCATCGCGACGCAGATTATCGCCGCGGCAAAGCTCATGCAAAGTTTCACATCGTTGGACTATGCGACATCCGCAGTCGCCATGGCGGCAGTCTTCATCTTCTACACAATGGCAGGCGGCCAGTATTCCATCCTGCGGACAGACTTTCTGCAGGCGCTCCTCATCGTGATTGGCCTTGTAACACTTGTATTCTTTGCGGTAAATTCAGGCCATGCATCCGCAGCCGAGACCGCAACCGCAGTATCCGCAAAAGCATTCCCGTTCAACGAGAACTTCTCGCCATTCGACCTCTTTCTGCTATTGCTTACCTACGGTACGACATTCACCGCAGGGCCCGACATGTACAGCCGCATCTTCTGCGCAAAAGACGCAAGGACTGCGCAAAAATCAATTCTCATCGCGGCCCTCGTCCTGATTCCAGTTGCCGCCATGATAGGCTACCTCGCCGCATTCGGGGCAACCATCGAAAACGCAGGCGGCACGCGCATCATGTCCATCACGCAGTTTGCTGTTCCCTCGCCGCTCATGCCGCTTATCGCCATCGCTCTCCTGAGCGTTGTCCTGAGCAGCGCAGATACACTCCTTCTTAACAGCTCCATCATCATCGACCAGCTTGCCGCGAATTTCAGACAAAAGAAAAACATCCATAACGAATCAAAGTCGCACTCCCTGCTGCGTGCACGCATTATCATTTTCGCAAACGGAATCGCATCACTCCTCATAGCGCTGCATTTCACGGACATTATCTCGACACTTCTGATTGCACTCGCCATCTACGCAGGCGCATTCACCGTTCCCATTTTATGGGGACTCGCAGGATTCAGGGCAAATCAAAAATTTGTCGCTACAGCAATCATCGTCGGAGGATTGCTCGCTACCTTCGGAAAATTCGCTCCAATGTTCCCCTTCGGCATAGGCTCACACACAGGAGACATTCTCACGATTTCAGCATTCATCGCAAGCGCCGTCATCCTCGCCTGTGGAAGAATTCGTCCCATATTATGATTCGCAATATAAAACAAAACTTCCCATTTTGACGGGAAATTTTTATTCTAGAGAAACTTTTAATATAGGACTGAGTAATTCGCTTTTTTTATAACGCTCTTGCCATTTACATCTCGATTACGCGACTTTGCGTGTTTCTGCAATTTACGCAAATCTCTTTGAGACTGTATTTCAGCAGTTTGCGGATTGAGAGCGTATTCGCCATAAACGAGGGCTTTTTGATGCGTGGATTCCCCTGCATAGCATGTATCGTTAAGTATGGCTGCATAATTTTTTTATGACAATGACATCCCCTATCTTTACAGACAAGTCCTTGGGAATGAAAACCCGATGAGCCTTAAACCACTTTACCATGGAAAAATCGTTACTCGCAGGCAAAGTCAGCGTACGATTTACAATGCTGACCGTTTTCATCCGGGTAATTTTATGCTCTGTGATACCAAGCAAAGGAACGGATGTGTTTCTATTTTCGAGATCAAGTACGTAATTGTAATTTTCGAAAACGGTATCAATGGTACCACTGACATCAACAGCGAAATGCAACAAGGAGAAAGTGGAATCCTTGACGTAGCTGTAAACTTCGTTGTATGATTTTTCGGTGACACTAATAAATCCATTATGATTTAAAGTCTCACAAACAGCTTCATCTTCAAAAGACAATCTGTTTTCTTGTGCGTTTGCGAAAATACTTAATAAGAAGAACGTAATTGCAATGTATTTCGTTTGCATTTCACTCACTTATTTATTTTATTCAAAATCCTATTTTTTCTTAAGACAGCAGTCGGATGTTCTCTGTAGACTACAGCAAACAATTTTGTATAAGGGATTTCGCACTCCACAAGTTTACGCATGGCATCCTTCGCATCAATTTTCCCAACCTTCTTCAACGCATACTTGTCAGCCTCGTACTCCTGGTTCCAGCAATAGAGATTGAAAAATATGCGGAACGGAATTGCGACCAAATGAAGCCAAAGTACAGCCTGAAAAATAGGAAGCCCATTACGTACAAACTGGAAGGCTAGGAACCACACCGCCACAAGCAGAAGTGCCACCTTGACCAGATTACGTAAAATCGCATGGCGCAAGTAGCGGTGGCCTTCCTCATGCTTTTCCACAAAAGATGTCACCTCAGGCTCGCTCCGATTCTCGGGCAGCGGCACGATATCGTTCACCAATGGAATCAGACGCAAAACTGCGAACACATCAAAGCGGCACTGCGTAAGTCTGCACTCGCGCACCTGTAAGCACACTCGTGCAATCACTTCTACAGCAAGCAAAATATAAAGCAGCATGAAACTCTTAACCTATATTCTTCAGCACTCCGTTCAAGCGTCTCACGGACTCTTCGAAACGGTTCTTTTCCCATTCGACAAAACCCTTGTCCACTGGATGCGCATCATCGTAGTCATCAAAAATTTTGCGACCACGCTCATTGTCGCGATCAAGTCCATGCGTCACATTCTCAAACCAGCCCTTTTCCAGTTGGCGATAACGTTTTACAAGTTCATCCATAGTCTCCGGCATCGGGACAATACGGCAGAGTTCCTTGTTAATGTCGCCTGTCAAAAGTTTCCGTAGTTCTCTTGGCGTCTGCGATACAAGCGATGCATCTCCTTCAATGAGCGTAATCATCTGATCCAGAACATAACGTTCCAAGTATGCAGCATACGTCTGTAGAGCCTCCTGACGAGTACGTTCACGCAAGAAATTTTCACCAAGACCATCGATATGTTCCTTTGTATAGAAATCGCGCAACTTTTCCACCTGCAATCGGCTGTACGCCTCATAAACCAGCCGCACATTTTCTGCACCGAACATACTGTAAGCCGAAGATGGAACAATGCCCTTTCCGCGGATAGAATACTTGTACGCATTTCGGTCCAAGGCATACGCATTCCTCGCATAGTTCCACCCAGGCACAATCTCATTTAAACGAGGAGGGACACCCACCAGCTGCGGGTCCCCCGAACGAATCAATGAGAACGGGAATTTCAACCGCTGCGGCAAAGTTGTAAGTCCGCTTGCAATCAAGGTAAAAGGAGATTCACTAAAGTTTGACGGGAACTTGATATTCACGCCAAGACCAAAGAACATTCCAAGTCCAGGCATCACCTCCTGGTCCGGCATGCGACCAGTATGGTTACTGCCAACATTCGCGCCATATCCCAAATTACCGCAACCATCAGGCCATAAGGCGGCAATCAAAAGCGAATGATGATGCATCTGCGTCATCGGCCCCATATAGGAGCTATTTACCTCACCCTCCTCAATATGGCAGCAAGGAGCAATGATAGAGGACTTGACAATCGCCTTGCTACCGATCAAGCAGCGCGCCATCAGGACAGACCCCTGCACCTCGGCACCCGTATGTACCTTCACGCCCATCTGCACATTGGTATTCTCAATAATTACGGAATCGTAAATATGGCTAGACTCCTCCAAGGAACTCATGACAATGGAATTACGTATCTTCGACGCACCCTCAACTCGGGCATGCGCACCGATCCAGCTGTTGCGTATAATATTCGTATTCGAAATCACAGCGCCCTTACCGACAACACCGAACGGAAGTGACAGCTCGGAACGATACGCTTCCAACATTTCCACAAAGGCTTTTTCAACCTCTTCATCCGCTTTATGAAAAAGTTGAAAATCTATAAGTTCAGTTGTCAAATCGGGGAACACCAACACCGACCGTCCGCCCATTTCGTTTCCTACAGTAATGCGCGAACCGACCATGAAACTTATCTTGCCACTACTGACAAGCGATCCAACATTCTGTATCACAGAACTGCTGCGCACGAGCACATTGCTGAGCATCGCCACCTTATAAACCAAGGCATTTTCAATAATGCAATTATGCACCATGCAATCGTAAATACCCGTCGCAACCGAAACATCGCCGGGCAAAAGAAGCGTCCCGAAAAAACGGGGCAAACGAACGTCGCCCATAAAAATGGACCTAAATATTCTGTTCGGGTCAAATTCCAATTCGACCAGAATCTTGCTCCAGTCATCGCACCTGTTCCCATTTTTTTCGAGAACCTGAATCTCTTCCACCGTAAGGGAACGATATTTCCCGACCATGGCCTTGATTGTATTGAAATTTTCAACTGAAGTCGCCAAAACACTGCTCTTCAGCACCTTTTTTAACTTTAATAGTCGCTGCATGGCTCAAAAATAGACTAAATTATCAACGATGATGAAGAAAGAACTCTTCAATTTGATAAAAAACAACAACTACAATATTTCCATCTACACAGAGGAAATATTCGAACGGCGATGCCAAGAAGAAATTATCCGCAGCGATGAGGATAACAGTTTCTTCGTGTATGTGGAATTCAATTTTGAAGCCATACACAACATTCTTCCCATAGAAGAAAACGAGAAGCTCTTCTGGCAATGCTTCTTTGATGCGATATCCAAGGATACGCGCGGTAGCGATATCCTCGGTTTCCTGGAACAAGACAGCGGTGTCGGTCTGTTAATGCTAGATTCAAAAATCAATGGATGGACAAGAGTCCGTGGACGTATCATCCAGGCAGCGACAGCCTACAATTTCGACATTATTCAGATGGTTCTTGACCAGACGGTAAAGCCCATCGTCTACCCCGCCTGCATCCAGGACATCAAGATCCAGGAAGCACTCGAGAAGCAGGGATAATGAAAGTCCTCGTTATCGGATCGGTCTATCCAAGATTTCCAGAAGACGCCGAAGTCCCCTGGCTTCGCTCTTCTATAGCCCATCTGAAAGATAACGGTGTCGAAATCCAGGTACTTGCACCATCTTACAAAGGGCTGAAAAGCCACATTATCGATGGAACCCAGATAAACCGCTTCCGTTATGCACCTGCCAGTTGGGAAATGCTCACTCACGAAGAAGGCGCGCCTAGCAAAATGGCAAACAAGCCATGGCTACAGCTACTTGCAATTCCTTACATCATTAGCGGTTTTTTCAAGTGTATTCGCATCAGTCGTCAATGGCGCCCTGATGTTATTCACGCACACTGGCCATTTCCACATGCCTACATAGCACTTGGCGCTGCAAAAATTTTCGGCATCCCGCTTGTACTTAACTTCCACGGAGCAGAGCTCTTGCTCATACGCAAGAAAAAGTGGGTCAAGCCGCTTTTAAACTTTGCCATCGAACAGGCGCAAGCTATTTTTGCAAACTCCAGCTTTACTGCGGGTAAAATCAAGGCCATTCGCAATGTGGATATCGAATGGAGCCCCTATGGAACCACGCTCTGCAGGGACAATACGCAATCCATTCCACAGCCGCATTCCGTCAAAGACAAATTCAAAATACTTTTCGTCGGAAGGCACATCGAGCGAAAAGGGATATGCTACCTTATCGAGGCATCCAAATTCCTTCCCGCTAATCGCTTTGAAATTCGAATTGTCGGAACTGGCGACCTCACTGCACAGCTAAAAAATCAACTCGCTGAACTGGATTCCACGAATCCGGAGCACTGCCCCGTCGTCTTCACCGGCAAACTCTCCACAGAAGAACTTGAGAACGAATATCGCACAGCAAACGTCTTCACACTTCCCGCTATTGTCGATCACAAGGGCGATACCGAAGGCCTCGGAGTCGTACTCATCGAGGCGATGGAACTCGGACTCCCCATTGTTGCAAGCGATGTCGGCGGCATACCGGATGTCGTAGTTGACGGGGATTCCGGAATCCTCGTTCCCGAAAAAAATCCTAAAGCACTCGCAAATGCATTCAAACGTCTTGCCGATAGTTCCGCTTTCACACAAAGCCTGCTTTATGGTGCACGCAGACATATCGCAGAACATTTTACATGGGACGGCATCATTAAACGTCAAATCGCAGTCTACGAAAAAGTCATGAAGCGGAAATAATTCCGCTTTCTTCATAGCTCTGCATCATTCAAGCCCCGTTTTCGCTAAGTGTTGATGAATACCTAAAAGGACGTCTCTTTTTCATATTTTGACACTTCCTTACTTTATTTTCACAAAGCAAGCATCCGTCCTTCCGTAGTTCCCTTATGCCTGCACAAGCGGCGCAAGGCCGTCAATTAAAAGGAAACAATGAAACTCCCTCTGTAAAAACACTCTGGAGCTAAAAGCGATAGAATTTAAAAGTGGCTTTTTCAATAGTCAGCAATATTCAAGTAATACAAAGCCTTATTTATTCATGGACAAAAAAAGGCGGCCATAACGGTCGCCTTTTTTATAAAAAATTAGGATTAGTAATTTGAAATTTTCAATCCGGCTTTTTCAAAGGCATCGATGTTTTTCACATTCTTCAGCGCATTGTCCGTAATCCAGTCGAACTCGGCAATTCCGCCTTCCAAGCCAATGCGTGCACAAAGCTGATCTCTAGCAACATTGTACGCATTGAGAATCTGAACCTTTTCAAGATCGGATGCCTTATCAATACGCTGCGACCACTTATTTCCAAGCTCAACTAGCGAGGCACTAGCCTTTACATACATCTTCGCTTTTTCTACGGAAATTTCAGTACTTGCCGGAGCCTTGAAAGCCTTCACTTCAACAATAGGTTGTGCCTTAGGGGCTTTGGCCTGTTCTTGGATGACCTGCTCAGATACTTTGTCCTGCTGGGAGCAGCCAACAAAAAAAGAGACGACAGTCAAGACAAAGAAATAAAAAATTCGTTTTGACATATCCGCCTCTTCTTAAAGTTAATAGCGGTTCAGGGATTTGAACCCCGGACCAATGGATTATGATTCCAGTGCTCTACCGCTGAGCTAAACCGCCATTCGACTCCAAATATAATAAAGCCTGGAACAATTTTCAAGGGTATTCTTAAAAATAAACCTTAGATTCCAAAAAATTTTCACTCCATATAATGACACGCCATCCCGGTGCTGAACTTTTCAGGTTGAAGTACGGAGTATTTGCATCAATTTGCATCTGCGTAGACGGAGTAACATGGACAAGCTGCTTGCCCATCTCTATTTCAAAATCACAATGATAATGTCCAACGAAAATATGACGCAGATTCTTTATCTGTGAAAGAGTTTTCTGCGTCTCTTCCATATTCATCAGGTGATATTTCATGTCCATGAATCGATGGTTGCAATAACATGGAGGATGATGCAGAAAAAGGAGTACTTCCCCGTCAACTTTAGCTGTCTCGCTTTTCAGCCATTCCAGCTGATCTGTTGAAACAGTTCCACAGGCACTGTCCAGGAAGAAAATGCTTCTCCCTGCAATATCATAGCGGTAATAACACTTTCCATTATGCACCTTCCCCTTCAAGTCGAAATACTTTTCCATGACTTCAATACGATCATGGTTTCCAGGAATAATGCAATATGGTACTGGACAATCCTTCAGTACATCCGCTATGTAGGAATAGGCTCCAGGTTCGGCATCTTCGTTCGCCAGGTCACCTGAAAGCACAAGCAGGTCCAGGTCGCGCATAGATTCAGAATTGTACGCCGTCATAAAATTACGACGCACATCGATGCCCTGTACAAGGCAAGGATCATTTCCGATGTGAATATCGGATAATTGTCCTATTTTCAGTATTCTGGAGCCCATATAATCAATCTAGAATATAGATTATGATTTAATGATTCAACGAATTATTCCATTTTTTTGTTAATAATGTGATGATTGTCAACATTTTAAATTATTTTCGCCCTAATCTTCAACATATCTACGTCAACTTTTTGTGAATTAACATTGAAAACTCATCTTCAACATTAATCAACGTTGAAAATTGTGAATATATTTAAAGTTTTCAACATTTATCCACATTTTATTTATTTCCGTATCTTATTGACTGTCATAGAGTTACGAAAAAAATAAAAAATATCTATTCACTATTCACCACATCATTTAACAATTATCATATTTAAATAAATAATGATATTAATTAAAATATCGGTTGAGAATTCTTTTCCTTACCCGACTGCTGTTGTTGCTGCTGTTGAGGAGCATTGCTAGCACCACCCATTTGGCAGTTACCCTGGAAAATAGCGCCTTCTTGAATAATCAACTGCTTTGTCTTGATATTGCCATTAAAGCGAGAGGAGCTTTCAAGAACAAGTCTTTCTTTACAGTCGATGTTTCCCTTGACTGCACCAGCGATTACTGCAGAAACAGTCTTGATTTCGCCTTCGACACGACCTGGTCTTTCGATAATCAACTCACCTTCGATGTTGATACCGCCATTGACTACGCCGGCTACACGAACGTCGCTTTTACCGATAATATCGCCCTTGATTTGGACGCTGTTACCGATCTGTGTGATTTCTTGTTCACTTTTATTGTTTGCCATATTTTACCCTCTTAGAAGTTGAAGAATTTCTCCGGATCCTGTGGTTCCCCGTCCTTTGTTACAGAATAATGTAAATGAGGTCCGCTGGTGTTGCCTGTCGATCCAATTGTTCCAATGATATCACCCTTGCTGACATTTTTCCCTTTTTTTGTTTTTATGTCTTTCAGGTGTGAGTAACTAGAAATATATCCATTTTGATGGTTGATTGTAACTGTATTTCCAAGTCCATCCTTTTGTCCGGCAAATTCTACAGTTCCGCTGCCTGATGCGAAAACCGGATTTCCTTTGTGCGCGGACAAGTCAATCCCTAGGTGCCCTTCATCGGGCGAGAATTTCTTGCTGACAATTCCCACTACCGGGATGACATTCGGGATTCTTTCCATTCTGATTTTTTCATTTTGCGTAAGCCACCCGTGAATGCCTTCAAAGTCAACGTTGATTTTTTCAGATGGGGTATGTGCGAAGCGGTTTCTTTCAATGATGCCGTTAACTTTGCCTGAGTCGTTTTCAAGGAATGTCTCGAATATATTCTGTATTCTGTTTTCCATGACCCAGAGGGAATTCAATCGTGAAAAGAGCTCTTCGTAGTTTTCATTCTTCTTTACCAGCTGCGCACTGGAGACACGCATTTTTTCATAGTTGGCAAGGGTGTAGTTGATTTTTCCGATGTGGAATATGAAAATGCCAAGTACGATTGCTAAAACGATGAGGGTAATCTTGAAGATAAAAACTTGCTTTGTGGATACGCGGAATTTGCGGATTCCGTGAGAATCCTCAGGTATAATCTGTATGGTAAAGTATTTTCCTTTCACGATTTATTCCATTACCTGTTTTCCATGAGTTCCTGGATTCGGGTCAGATCGTCCATGCTGTAGTAGTTGATAACGATGGTTCCTTTTGTTTCGTCATTTGAGCTTGGATTTAGTGCGACTTTTGTGCCGAAGAAAGTTTCAAGCCTGTTTTCGAAATTCTTGAGGTCGGCGCTAAGTTCCGGCTTCGGCTTCTTGGGAGGTTCGCTTGGGTAGACTTCCGGGGCTTCATCCGGATCGACCATAGGATCACCGGTAAGAGGTGCGTATGTCTGTTCTTCCTTTTTAGGGAGGATTTCTTCGCCACGGGAAATCGCTTCAATTTGGCGAACATTCAGGCCTTCATCGATAATCCTCTGTGCGAGTTCTTCGACGTTAGAAATCTTGTCGCTGCAGAGGGCGCGAGCTGCACCGCCGCTGATTTTTCCTTCCTGAATCCAGGCTTGTACCTGATTCGGAAGTTTTAGAAGGCGAAGTGCGTTCGTGATTGCGGAGCGCGACTTGCCTACAGTCTTTGCAAGGTCCTCATGCGTGTAGCCGTGATTGTCGATCAGCTGCTGATAGGATTGCGCAATTTCAATCGGATTCAAGTCAACACGCTGAATGTTCTCGATGAGAGCCCATTCGCTCATAGTCTTGTCGTCCAGGTTTTCATAGACCTGGGCCTTGATTGTCATGCAGTTTGCGAGTTTCGATGCGCGGGTACGGCGTTCGCCGCTGATAATCTGATAGCGGTCCCCGACTTTGCGGACAGCGATGGGTTGAATCAACCCATGCTTTTCAATGGTTTCTGCCAACTCGACAAGCTCGTCGTCATTGAAAAACTTACGTGGCTGGAACGGGTTCGGGTCAATTAGGTTGATGTCAATTTCTACGATTTTCTGATTGTCGATATCCTGTTCCGCCTGTTGCTGCTCGGCGGGATTGTTGTTGATCGCGTTGTCAACGGAATTGCTGAGTACGTCATGTGCCTTGAATATTTCGGAAAGACCACGGCCCAATGCATGCTTGCCCATAAAAAACGATAATCCTTTCTTGACTTCTTTAGTTTCTAGTTTTAAAAGTACAAAATGTTTTTATTTTTCTTTGTTCAAAATTTCTTCGGCGAGCTTCATATAAGCCTGTGCGCCTGTACTTTGAACATCGTATAAGATGACCGGCTTTCCGTGGGATGGAGCCTCGCTCAATTTTACATTGCGCGGAATCATTGATTGGAATACTGTATCACTTAAATTCTCACGGACTTCCTCTGCGACTTGCTTTGAAAGGCTTAGACGAGAATCGTACATCGTAAGGAGTGCACCTTCAATTTTCAAGTTGGAGTTCAAGTTTTTCTGAACTTCTCTGATGGTCTTGAAAAGTTCGGTCATGCCCTGAAGTGCATAGTATTCGCACTGTACAGGGATAAGGACGCTTGTAGCTGCTGTAAGTGTGTTGATGGTAAGCAAGTTCAGGCTTGGTGGTGCGTCGATGATAATAAAGTCGAATTCCTGTTTCAGGACGCTCATGACACGTTCAAGTCTGCGTTCGCGACTCATGGCATTTACAAGCTCAATTTCCATTACCGCTAGGTCTGGTCCGGCCGTAATCATTTTGAGAAAATCCATCGATGTGTCGAGGATGGCTGGTTTGATGTTATCAAAATTGAGGTTGTCTGGATTGCCGGCCAGGTCTAAAATTTCATGGATATCCATTTCTTGGGATTCCATGAAGCCAAGACCTTGTGATGCATTACCTTGCGGATCCATGTCTATGAGGAGTGTTTTCTTTTCGAGAGCGGCGAAACTGGCAGCAATATTTACTGCTGTTGTAGTTTTACCGACACCACCTTTCTGATTGCATATCGCAATTATTTTACTCATTCATTTCCTCGAGTTACTAAGGCATAAACTTGATCTTCGAGAGGCAAGTTGTATTTATATATACGTATTGCCGAATCATTAGACAAGTGTTCAATATTATTGAAGCTCTTTAATGTTGCAAAGGTACCGTTTTTTTTAAGACCTGCTTTAGCACGTTCCCAGTCGTTTTCAAATGTTGAAAGCGCGCGGCAGCTGATAAAGTCCAAATTTGTGAGTCCGGATGTTTCGAAGCGTTTTCCAACAATAGTTAAATTGTCAAGTTTTAATTTTTCCTTGACCATTTGCATGAACTTGACGCGCATGTTGCGAGGTTCAACTGCGTAGAATTGAATCTTCGGCATGACGATAGCCAAAGGAAAACAGGGACATCCAGCACCGGCACCCATATCGGCCCATTTGATGGACTGAAAGTTATTGTTCACGTTATTTTCGCTGGAAGAATCTATTAGTTTCTTGCCCACATATATATATGGAACAAGGGAATCCGCAATATGCCTAGATAAAAATTTTTCTGAATCCTTTGGAGATATCAGGTTGCCAAATTCCTTAGTCTCTACGACTAAGTCGGCAAAATGATAAAGTTTGTCCAATGTATCCTTGGACAATTCAACTTTAGCATCCGCTAAAAATTGATTTAGAAGTTCTTTTTGTTTGGAGTCTTCTGATGGTTTCACGTGAAACATTTCTGATGATTGTTTTCTATGTTCTACAATTTAGTATAAGTTGCACAAAAACGAATAAACAGTGCATCATATTTTACATGAATTTTATAGAAATATGTTGATAACATTTGGATTAATGTTGAAAACTTGTTAAACTTGGAAAGTGCGTGTTTGTCATTTTAAACCATCCGCGTTATTCCGACTGCCGAGTCGGAGTTCGTTTGTGCATTAAAGATGACGGAAAAAAGTCTACTTTTCTTCCTGTAATTTTTAGCTGTCAATGTCATCCCGAACTAGATTCGGGATCTATTGTGCGACGGGAATGGCGGATCGGGTCCGCCATGACGAAAAGTGTTGGTTGCTTGACGCTTCTATTTTGTTATGTGGTGTGTGGCGGGTTGCTTTGTCTTTTCGCGATATTTCACGTGGAACATTCCTTCCCTATTGCATAAACTATCCACGTCATTCCGAACTTGATTCGGGATCTATTGTGCGACGGGGATGGCGGCTCAGGTCTGCTATGACGTGTGGATTGATTGCTTGATGTTTCTTCTGCCTTGTCATGATGTGTCTCTTTTTTTTTGTAGCATAATTTTATATTCGTCTATAGATGTTTCACGTGGAACATTCCTTCCCTGTTGCTTTGAACCATTTGCGTCATCCCGAACTAGATTCGGGATCTATTGTGCGACGGGGATGGCGGCTCAGGTCTGCTATGACGTGTGGATTGATTGCTTGACGCTTCTATTTTGTTATGTGGTGTGTGGCGGGTTGCTTTGTCTTTTCGCGATATTTCACGTGGAGCATTCCTTCCCTATTGCATAAACTATCCACGTCATCCCGAACTAGATTTGGGATCTGTTTGTGCGATAGAGATGTCGGATCGGGTCCGCCATGACGAAAAGTGTTAGTTGCTTGATGTTTCTTCTGCCTCGTCATGATGTGTCTTTTTTTTTGTAGCGTAATTTTATATTCGTCTATAGATGTTTCACGTGGAACATTCCTTCCCTATTGCATAAACTATCCACGTCATTCCGAACTTGATTCGGGATCTATTGTGTGACGGGGATGGCGGATCGGGTCCGCCATGACGAAAAGTGTTGGTTGCTTGACGCTTCTATTTTGTTATGTGGTGTGTGGCGGGTTGCTTTGTCTTTTCGCGATATTTCACGTGAAACATTCCTCCCCTATATCCTTGAACCGTTTGTGTCATTCCGGCCTTCGAGCCGGAATCTGTTTGCGCAACAGAGATGGCGGATCGGGTCCGCCATGACGCGGAGTGTGAATTGTTTGATGCTTCTTCTGTCTCGTCATGACGTGTCTTTTTTTGCCGTGACATGATTGTATGTGCATCTATAGATGTTTCACGTGAAACATGTTTTTTATATATTCCTATTGGAGGTTTTTAGATGTTGAAAATAGAAGTAATTCAAGGTGACATTACAAAACTTAATGTGGACGCTATTGTGAATGCGGCGAATTGTTCCTTACTTGGTGGTGGTGGTGTCGATGGTGCCATCCATCGTGCAGCTGGTCCCGAACTGCTCAAGGCTTGTATCCCTTTTGGTGGGTGTAAAACGGGTGAAGCAAGAATAACTCCTGGGTTCCGTTTACCGGCAAAATTCGTTATCCATACTCCTGGTCCTGTGTATCGCGATGGTCTCCACAATGAACCTGAACTCCTAAGAAATTGTTACTGGAATTCTATGGACCTTGCCGAAAAGAACGGCTGCGAGTCCATCGCCTTCTCCGCCATTTCCACCGGAGTCTATGGATATCCGAAAAAGGCGGCCACCGAAATCGCTGTCAGGACTGTCTGCGAATTCCCTGTCTCGAGCGTAAAGAAGGTTGTCTTCTGTTGCTTTGGGGATGAAATGTTGAAGATTTACCAGGAAGTCCTAGCAGAAAAAAGTTTCACGTGAAACACGCACAAGGTTTGGATGCAAAAACAAGCTTGCTTGTTTTTATATCCAAACCGCAGGGTGTAGGCCTGCCACCGAAGGTGACAGGCCCAACACGCACAAAATTTGGATGCAAAAACAAACTTGCATTCATTTCCGATTCAATGCGAGTTGGGTGCGAAGTGTCAAACATTATTAACCTAAGGAATCAATCATGGAAGAAGTAAAAGAATTCATCAAAAACTGTGGCGCCTATTTTCTGGCAACGGTCGATGGGAACCAGCCGCGTGTTCGTCCGTTTGGAACCGTCGATATCTTCGAAGGCAAACTCTACATCCAAACAGGAAAGTGTAAGAATGTCTCGAAGCAAATTCAATTCAATGGAAAGGTTGAAATCTGCGCCATGGATAAGTCGGGTGCCAAGTGGGTCCGTCTGAGCGGAACCTTGGTTCGCGACGACCGCCGGGAACCGAAGGTACACATGCTTGAAAACTATCCCGAACTCAAGAGTATGTACTCCCCTGACGACGACAACACCGAGGTACTCTTTTTTAAGGATGCCGAAGCGACTTTCTACTGCTTCACTGCCGCCCCTCGGACAGTGAAATTCTAGCAGGTGAATTGTCATTCCGGACTTGACTTGGAATCTCCCACATATTAAACGTCCCGACCATTGGCCGGGATGTTTTTACGTTTGAGCCTTCGGCTCCAACTCGCTGCGGTTTTCAAATAAAAAACAAGCAAGCTTTTTTTTTTGCGTAAAAACCTTGCTAACGTTTGGCACTTCGTGCCCAACTCCTGGACCTCGGCAATAGGAAAGCAAACTTTCCCGCTGCACTCGTTTCGCTACGTTTGAGCCTTCGGCTCCAACTCGCTGCGGTTTTCAAATAAAAAACAAGCAAGCTTGTTTTTTTGCATAAAAACCTTGCTAACGTTTGGCACTTCGTGCCCAACTCCTGGACCTCGGCAATGGGAAAGCAAACTTTCCCGCTGCACTCGCTTCGCTACGTTTGAGCCTTCGGCTCCAACTCGCTGCGGTTTTCAAATAAAAAACAAGCAAGCTTGTTTTTTGCATGAAAACCTTGCTAACGTTTCACGTGAAACATTTCTTTTTGCGGAAGAAGGGCGCTGCCCGTTTTTCGATCCGGATTCAAAATACCATTGCGCCATATACAATGGTCGTGCGTCTATCTGCAGGTTGTTCGGTGCGAGCGGTTTCAGGGATAAGTTCGGAAACGAGGTCTAGAAACCTTGCAAGTTCTACCCCGTCGATGCCTTGGCGAGACATAATCCTCCCCTGATCCACTGTCAATATTCCGCGGAAGAAATCAGGAAAGTGCTTGGCGCCTTCCCTCCTATCATGAGCGACTTGATGGAGCAGGAGGAAACGTTCACGCCCGATGACGACGTGACTCGTCTGGTTCGGGATGTTCTTCCGGAACGTGTCCAGCATCTGATGTGGATTATGGAACTGGAAGAGGGTCGCAGCATCCATTAGTTTCTAAAACTTAAGACCGGCATACAGGAGTCCACGTTGGCCCCATCCGAGAAGCTGTAGATAGAAGCGCCCGATTTCAAAACCGATAAGTGTTACATGTACCATTGGAGTTACGCCATTTTTGAGTGCTGATATACCGGCGTCTAGTTCCATATATGGGTTGAAGAACTTGCCACTGTTGAAATTTAATTTTGCTCTGGGCATCATCGTGAAGATTGGCAGGTCCTCATCCGGCATGGCGAAGTTGAAGATGAAACCGGTTTCAAAGACCTCGTTGACTTCGTAGCCGTACATCAAGGAAATGGCGCCGGGTAAAAACATGGAGTCGTCTATATCGCCGAATATACCTGCAATTGCAGTGCTTAATGCCCATGCCCAATCAGTGATAGTTAAAAAATCGTATTCGACACTGATGCTGTGTGGACTATTTGGAGCGGATATTTGCGTTGATGCCTGGTTCGCCATTTCCTGGTTTGATGCATCTTGTGCGAATGCGGAAGTGGAGGATGTCAGAAAAATTGCAATAGCAAAAGTCACAATTTTTCTCATGTGAGCTCCTGGTAGAATATGACGGCGTCGACGTATCCGAGTTTTTTGTGGTTGAAGGCGCCGGGCAGTCGGCAGAGTTCACGGAAGCCGAGACTCTTCCAGAGTTTCATCGCAGGTTCGTTCGTGCTGATGACGAAGTTGAACTGTATTGCCCTGAATCCCATTTCGCGGGCGACGCGGATGCAGTCCTCGCCCATCTTTCGGCCAATGCCTTTGCCGCGTGTTTCACGTGAAACCATGAAGGAGGCGTTCGCCACATGGCTGCCTCGCCCTCTATGGTTCTGGATGATCTTGTAGAACCCGAGGATTTTTCCGTGTGCTTCACTGTTGGATTCGTCGCTTTCCATCACGAAGCTTGTGACTCCTTTGCCGAACCAGTATTCGAATGCATCCTGGTCGGAGGCGGTTTCTTCGAAGTCGTAGGTGTCGCCGCCTTTGATGACTTCCCTGAAGATAGGGAGCATCTGCGGAAAATCGGATTCTTTTGCTTTGCGGATTTGCATGATTGTTAAAAAAAATAGATTTTTATTTTCCAATAAATGGTTAAAACCCTGCACTTTCAGTGCAGCAACTTTCAGTTTCTAAAAATGTTTGGCTAATTTTGGAGTATGGCTAAATATCGGAAGACCACACATAGCGTGAGCAATTTATCGTGTCACATC
>JAZLIJ010000063.1:0-25089 GCA_045617325.1 Fibrobacter sp. | reverse complement strand
TGCCAAAAGCACGCAAGGTTATGAAGCAGCAAAATGCTGGCATTTTGATATTTCATAACCGCAGCTGCGAACGCCGTAGGCGTTCAATGCTAGGCTCGGCAATGCGAATGCAAGCATTCGCGCTGCTCTCGCCTTACGCATTTGTGTTAATTGCACAATCGCTTCGCTCTTGTGCCAAATGCTGGCCTCGGTCATGTCCGTGCAAGCACGGCCGCGACTCTCGACCTACGCATTTGTGTTCATTGCATAGTCACTTCGTTCCTATGCCAAATGCTGGTCTCGGTCATGTCCGTGCAAGCACGGCCGCGACTCTCGCCCTACGCATTTGTGTTCATTGTTCATTGTTCATTGTTCATTGTTCATTGTTAATTGTTAATTGTTAATTGTATCATGCGTGCACTCATTCTCTCTGACATTCACGGTTCCGGCATTGCGGCAAGGCAAGCCCTTACTTTCTTTGAAAAATTCAACTGCGACAAGATTTTCCTGTTAGGCGATACGCTTTATCACGGTCCGCGAAACCCGCTGCCGGCTGGTCATGGTCCCATGGCAGTAGTCGAAGCACTTGAGCCGTACAAGGAAAAAATCGTTGCGGTGCGCGGCAACTGCGATGCCGATGTGGACTTGATGATGCTCGACTTTCCAATCGAGGATGAATACGCGGTCGTCGAAGATGGAGACATTCACCTTTTTCTGAGCCACGGCCACATTTTTATGCCGGAGTGCTTTCCGAAAGACGCTCTCGATTGCATTGAGCGAACGGGTGCGCACGCCACATCAAGAGCACGTTCTGCGGCAACATTTGCAGGAGCCACAGGAGACGCTGCCAACGCCACAGAAGATGCGACTGCGGCAACGGAAGTTCCGCGCCATGCCTCCATTGACGCCTACCTTTTCGGTCACACGCACATTTGGCAGTTGGAAAAGAACTTCAGGGACGTTCTCATGGTCAATCCCGGTTCCACAAGCCTTCCCAAAGGCGGGAACACAGCCACATTCGGCTTCTACGAAAGTTTCTCTTCTGCAAAAAGCGGCTGTCGCGCCAAATTCAGCATTCACAACTTGGAAGACGGCGCAGAACTCGATTCTGTAGAAATTTAGGGGCGCAGCGATTTGCCGCAGTTTAAATGAGCAGCAGGCGCGGTTTATGCTAAGCGATAGCGACAGTCGTTTATTCTAAACGATAGCGACAGCGGTTTATACTAAGCGATAGCGTTAGCGGTTTATATGCAAAGCCGCCACAGTTGATACTCGGCAACAGCGGCGGCGGTTTATACTCTGCGACGCGGCGACAGTTTATATGCAAAGCCGCCACAGTTTAACCTAAACGACAGCGACAGTTGTTTATTCTAAACGACAGCGACAGCGGTTGCCTTATCAGAACGAATGCAGTACCGAATCAATGCGGCTTGTCATCTGCGTCCCCGCCACATTCCGCAAATGGTCGCGATTCACGGCCATAGCGTCCGAATAGTCATGGTCGCCCATTTTGTTTTCGTCAAGTAACTTGAAATTCTTGTACTTTTGCACTAATTTATTCAAATCATTCAGCACCTCTACCGCATCGCTGCGACGAAGCCCGTAACGCCCAAAGGCGCCCGTATTCTTGTATCCAGGACTCTGCGGGAAAACGACACCCACAACCTTCACCGAGTTTTTCGCAGCCAATTCCACGATATCCTCAATATTCTGCAAATTGCGCAAGTATTCTTCACGCTGAAAATCCATCCAGGTACTGTCATAGTCTACACTAGGATAATCACCTTCCCAATCTCCCGCCAAATAATCCACCTCCTGCACTCCACGATGATTCGCAAAGCGCTCCTGGAACAAAGCATTAGACAAACTATTCCGTGTACATTCCAGCAAGCCCTCAGGATACCCATCCTTCCAAAAATCGTGATTTTCATCATAGACATAACCAGGATTGTTCTTGTAAGCAGAGGCAAAGAAATTATCCGTTTCATTCAACTCCGAATGCCACCACATGTCTATATCCAAGGAAAGCACAATATACTTCAATTTTTTCACATGAGGAAGCACGTAGTTTTCAAACATGAACTTGCTTTCGTAAGTGATATTCGGAACTTTAGACAAGTTAACAGCAAAAATATCTTTTTCAAACAGTAGCGGGTCCACAGCATTCGCCGAACGAGAAGACCCGAGCACAACCGTATTCGCAGAATCCTTGTACTGCCACAAGAGTTCCATGTTCACCCGCATAAAGGCGGCATCGCTTCCGCCCGCTTCGGTATAGTAGACGCCGGCGCTGTCCAGATCAAGTCCGCTCCATGCAGAATCAGGCAAATGCAGCGGATTCGTCCACAGGCACGGATGCCAAAGTTCATCGCCAGTCACAAGGTCCGTAACGCTCGAATCGCGCAAATCAATCAGCACGATTTTTCCATGGGCACCATCCATATTCGCAAGAGTCGCAACAGCAAGCCCCTGCGAGTTCGTCCACTCCGTATGGTCAAAAGTAAAACCCTTCGGCGCCCCGACACTCTGCAAAAGACGTCCTAAACTATCCACGACAAGCATCCGTTCATGCGTCCTGTAATCCACACCTACAAATTTCCGCCCCGTTTTTCCGCCAAAGTCAAGGAACATCGTGCGATTCGAACCATCTTTCGAAAGCGACACATTGCAGGCCTGCTCGCCATTGTACCAAACCGTATCACGACTTTCAGATTTTTCCTTAATTCGGGCACGCAACAGGCGAGCACCAGAAACCGCAAGCGAATTTCCCTTTGAAATTCCACCGTGAAAAGTCCCCTTGTACAATTCTCTAGGAGTACCAAAGGCCCCTTGCATAAACGGCACTTGCCAGGTCGATTCCTTCAACCATTCAGATTCATCCTTGTTGTTTCCGGCATTTGTCACATACACTAAAACCGTATCGCCGTTCGAAAGCACACGCCAACGCGGAATCGCGGCAGACTTCACATCCAAGCGAATCGCCGGATTGCCACTTGCATCCAAAGGTCGCACATAGACAGACGAAATACCATCAACTCCTTCCGGTTTCGTACAAAACGCCACATATTTTCCATTAGGCGATATGTCCGGATGATAGACATCCAAAGTATCGTCAAATTCAAATACAGATAAATTACTATTCGAGTAGTCTATATAGCTCAAGTTTCCTGAAACATCATTGCGAAAAGCAAGTATTGCATTGTAAGTCCGCGTCAACGACTTAAGCGCAGAGGCCGAAAACACCGGCAAGATTCTCGATGAACCAACGGCACCATTATTGTTCGTCCACTCGGCATTAGGAATCGCCCCCAAGGCAAGCCTAAATCCGACATAGCGATTTTTTGTCGAAGAGAGAATGCTATAAGTATCGTCACGGGAATAAAGATGCATGTTATCAGGGTCCGAACCAAAATAGCCGCCTTTGACTACACGCTCTGCCAGCTTTCCTCCATCGGATGCACCTGCATAATTCGAAACATCCACCTTCGGAAAATACCCCAACCAATCGTTCACCCATTCCAAGGCATTTCCCGCCATGTCGCAAATCCCAAGCTCATTTTTTGGCGATGAGCAAACAGTATGCAAAGCATAACCGGAATTTACGTTGTTCCAGCTTTTGTGCGGATTCCAACCCATAGATGCAGCGTAAACCCATTCCGCCTCAGTCGGAAGTCTATAAGCCACCGCCTCCGGCAGAAACACGAGATTTTCAAGTCCGATGCAATTTCCGACAGCATCGAACTTCGCCGCATCGTATGCGTACGATGAATCCAGACCTTCAGAGCGACTCCGTGCATTGGCGTACAAGATTGCATCGAAATACGTCACATTGACAACCGGTAACGAATCGTCTTCCACATCGGAAAAGCGACTCCCCATCAGCGCAGCAAATTCGCCTTGAGTAACCTCATGACGCCCAATCTTAAAATCATAACCAAAGAAGGCCTTTAACGAAGGACGCTCGCGAATGGAGGCTTCGGGACTATCCGTCCCGAGAACAGCAAACTTTCCCGAAGACTGCACTTTTACAAATTCGGTCGATTCGCCCCCCTGCCACGACGAAACGGAATTTGAGCAAGCCGCAAAAAAAACGACAACTAAAAGGGGTAAACATTTCCAAAAACCGGCCATGGCGCAAAAATAGAAACTTGCCACCATCACAGTCCAGCCCACAATTGAAGTAATATCAAAAAAATCCTTTTTTATTATAAACTTTTATTTGCAATCAAGAAGTGTATACTAAATTTAAGATATGGTTTTGAATATCATTTGGCTCATTTTCTTTTTTGGCGCATTTATCGCCTGCATCGTGCAGTGGATTGCCTTCGGCGATACGGGAATTTTCAACAAGACGATTCTCGGCGCTTTCGACATGTCGAAGACCGCCTTTGAAATCGCCCTCGGGCTCACAGGCGTTCTCAGCCTCTGGCTTGGCATCCTGAAAATCGGCGAAAAGGCGGGCGCCGTAAGCATTCTCGCAAAAATCGTACAGCCGCTGTTCAGCCGCCTCTTCCCCGAAATTCCGAAGGGACACCCTGTCGTCGGAACCATGCTCATGAACATCAGCGCGAACATGCTCGGTCTCGACAACGCGGCAACCCCGATGGGCCTCAAGGCGATGTCGCAGTTGCAGGAACTGAACCCGAACAAGGACAAGGAAGTCGCAAGCGACTCGCAAATCATGTTCCTCGTCCTAAACGCAAGCGGACTCACCCTCATTCCAGTAAGCATCATGACATATCGAGCGCAGATGGGAGCCGCAAATCCAAGCGACGTCTTTCTGCCACTGTTGCTTTCCACATTTTTTAGCACCATCGCGGGCATTTTCGCCCTGAGCTTTTTCCAGAAAGTCAAGCTGAAGGACCCCGTAACGGTCGCATGGCTCGGCGGACTTTCCGCGGCAGTCATCGCCATCATGTTCTACTTCAGCCACCTGACCGCCGAAGCCCTCGGCACGACAAGCCTCTTCATCAGCGGGCTCGTACTTTTCAGCGTCATCATCGCATTTTTAGGCCTTGCCGTCTATAAAAAGATACAAGCCTACGAGGCTTTCGTCGAAGGCGCCAAGGAAGGCTTTCATACCGCCGTGATGATTATTCCAAACCTCGTCGCCATTCTCGTCGGTGTCGCCGTTTTCCGCGCCAGCGGCGCCATGGACCTGCTCATGAACGGAATTTCCGCCCTGCTCGGGCTTGTCGGAGTCGGAAACGACGTCGTCCCTGCCCTCCCCACGGCGATTATGAAGCCCTTGAGCGGCAGCGGCGCCCGTGGAATGATGATTGACGCCATGAAAACGCTCGGACCAGACAGCTTTGCGGGGCGCTTAAGCTGCATTTTCCAGGGAGCCGCCGATACTACATTTTATATTATTGCGGTTTACTTTGGTTCTGTCGGTGTGCGCAAAACGCGCCATGCAGTCACCTGCGCCCTGATAGCAGATGTGGCAGGAGTCATTGCCGCCATAACGGTCGCCTACCTGTTTTTCCCCCCAATCGTATAAAAAATCACACGAACAAACTCATAATTAAAAAGTTTCTTTCCTTTTAGACTAAAAAAAATTAAATTTACATTGTAAAATCCCCATAAGGGCATTTTTAGAGGAGAAAGCATGGAATTTTGCATTTGCAGCAAGGAATACAAGGCATTTAGAGACGCTCTGCCATTCGAGACAGTTGACACGCTCCAAATGCTTCAGAGTATATCCAAAGCAATTTCTCCTCTAGCAATCATTCTAAACATAGCCCTTTTCAAAGTAAAAATGGTCGCTCCCATCTCCCATTTAGACAAGAAAGGGATAAATGGGGAAAAAACGCTTTACGAAGCACCAAAGGAAAGCTGCGACACTCCTTACATAAAGCAAATTCGTACAGGCGAAAAAGGAACCGCCACATTCAGCGTCTATCCTGTAAAAAATCATGAGTTTACCGAAGCGGAACTGTGCGCTATCGACTTGCTCATTAACGACATTTTTATCATCACCGGCAGGACTCGTGTCATCAACATGGTCAAGAGTGCAAGTCTAAGGGATCCGATGACGGGGGTCGCCAACATGACGATGCTCATCCAGCGCGGTATCGAACTCAAAATGAGAGGGCTACTCCACCACTTCAGCGGGCTTTTCATCAACCTCAAGAACTACAAGTACATTAACCAGTCCAAGAGCCCAAGCATCGGCGACATGGGAATTATTCAATATTCACAACTGGCAAGCAGTTTCCTTGACGACGAAGAAATCTTTGCGCGCCTTGGTGGCGATAACTTCTTCGCTCTTGTTAGAAAGGAAAAAACAGACGATTTCATCAAAAACCTCAACAACAGGGAAATCGTCATCAACCAGCAGCCCTCACGTCCCATTCGTTTCAGCATCCAAAGTCGCATAGGCATTTACGGAATCACAGAATCCGACTCCATGACCGAGGTCATGCAGTGTTCTGGAATAGCTCTAAATATCGCGAAAAAAAATCCTGGTATCGACGTCATCACCTTCACGCAGAGCATGCTATCGCACGCCCTTCACGAAAAAGAAATTTCAGCACTTTTCCAGGACGCACTCAAAAATCACGAATTCGTCGTCTACTACCAGCCCAAGGTCAGCATCCAGAACCACCAGTTACATGGCTGCGAAGCGCTTGTCCGCTGGGATAAAAACGGCAGTATCGTTTCTCCAGCCGAATTCCTGCCCGTTCTTGAAAAAGAGGCGACCATCTGTCAATTGGACTTCTACGTTTTCAGGACCATTTGCCAGGACATCCGTCGCTGGCTCGACGAAGGCTTCACCCCAGTCCGTGTTTCATCCAACTTTTCAAAGCTTCACCTGAGAAATCCGCACTTGGCCGATGACATCATCGGTATCATGGAAAGCTACGCCATCGACAGCAAGTTCATCGAAATTGAAATCACCGAAGTTTCCGATTTTGAAGATAAAGTGGCTATGCAAAAATTCGTGAACAAGCTGCGTCAGCACGGAATATCGGTATCCATCGATGACTTTGGCACCGGGTATTCCACCTTGAACGTTCTCAAGGATTTGAACGTCAACGTCATCAAGCTTGACAAATCCCTTTTGGATCACGTCGGCGAAGACCAGAAGCACGATGAAATCGTCGTGAAAAACATGGTCAGCATGATGAACGAACTCAACTTGGAAGTCGTTGCCGAAGGTGTAGAAAACAGCAAGCAACTGAACTTCTTGAAAGGTATCAGCTGCTCACTCATTCAAGGATTCATCTACGACAAGCCACTGCCCAAAGAAGAATTCGAGAAGCGATTGCAGAACAAGGATTCCTACACACCTCCACAATCCAACTGACATTCCTCTGTATAAGCACAGCCGCCGTTTTTCTCCAAAGAAAACGGCGTTTTTTTTGCGTTCAATTCAAGATGCGCCAATTTGACGACGAGGGCGCTTCGCCACGATAGAAACCAGATGGAGCGATGATGTCCAAAACAAACGAGCGAAATGGAAAAAAATACGACCCTGGAGAATCACCCTAGAAGAACATCCAAATGGCAACCCAAAGAACCATCAAACAGAACTCAATATTTCTCGACATTTTCGAAAGCAAGCTACTACAGGTTCCAACAACCGCAATCGCCAAAATACGAATCCAGGATATTTCCATGCCGATATTCGCAAGGGAGCAATACCCAACCAATTCCACCCACAACCACAAAGCCTGCGCAAGCACCAGGTAACGCCTGCGCTTCACAGGCAACTTAGTCGTCGAAAAGCATAGGCTCAAGGCGACCATACGAAGCGGATAATTTTCATAAGCCGGCCCCATAGAATAACAGGCTAAACAAGTAAAGGTTTCTGCAACAAGCAAGAATCCCAGCAGCAACAGGGATTCCTTGAGCAAAGTAATTTTACCGCGCCAAAGCACGCACGAAAAGGCAAGTGCCAATAAGCAAGCAAGAGCGTTCGCAAACGTGGTCATCTCCCCCTCCCCGAACGAAACTCCAGTATTTTCGCCTTGAAAAGAACACACAAAGGTTTCATGCAAAGCATCAAGCCGCACACCAGAGCAACAATAGGAAGGAAGAATACAATCCAGTCTCCAGTAATCGCCGCATAGACAACAGCACACAGAAGACCGCACAACACAGGAAACCGCAACACCTTGAATTCAGGGGAAGTCAAAGGCGCCACATAGACATTCTTCCTTTCTGTAGACGCATTTCCCTTTTCATCCTCCTCCACCTCACCCATCAAGATTTCCCCATTCTCAATATACCTCGAGAAAAGCACACGGACACCATAAAAAAGAAGCATGAACAACACAATTCCAAAAGCAAGCAAGCACAAATCCATGGCAGCAAAATGCCATTCACGCCCATGCATCACAATAGACAAGCATTCAGTAACACCCCCCACAAGAACGGACAAGAACAGCATCACACGCCCATAGACGGACTCCCGAATCACATCAACAAAGAACAACTGAGGGAGTGCGCAGGCAAAAATAATGGACACAAAGTTACACTGCCCCCTTAAGAAGAAATTCCATAGCCAAAGGGCGCAAAGGAACCAACTCCCAAGCAGCACCTGCTTTTCCAATACACGCACCCGATAATACTCCGCCGATATAAGCAGATTCATCAACGAGACCCCAAGGTAAGCCGCCCAAAACACAACATAACCAGCAAAGAACCCGCCATGCGCTCCCGATACAAACCGCTCCATAAAGTTAAGGCTCATGGTAGAAAGCCCCCACAGCGAAAGCGGAGCGATAATCCACGCCATCGGCTTTCGAATCTGCTCGAGCCGCACCCGGACAGAAGCATGCTCCGAAAGATTTTCTCCCGCCAAATGAATCACAAAGAACAACGACAACAACAGGCCGTAAGCGCAAAAGTAGCAGAAGATCTTGGCCATGAAGAAATTTTCCATAAAGAACATCGGATAAAATACAGCAACGACAAGACTACAAATGGAAAATAGCTCCGCAAGCAAAAAAGTGCGTCTATCGACCTTGACATCCAGCACCCGAAGAAACGCCGAAAGAAAAGCTCCAGAAAAAGCAATACCCATCCAAAAAAGAAACAGCCCCGAAGCAAAATTAAGGTTCATGCTTCTGGCATCAACATTCCATGAGCCATTCCACACGGAATAGCCCGCCCCCCCGGCAAAAACACAACATATCAAAGCAAAAAAGATGATAACTGCCTTGTAATTCAAGCCAAAACGTCCTTAAACAAAATATGCATCATCTAGAATATAAATTTTTATTTGCATAAAGCAAGTTCACCGCAGCCAAACGACCTCCATACCATAGGCTTTTTCCTAAATTTGCAACTATGAGTTTTATAGAAATTATCATCATCGCCATCGTAGAAGCCATGGATTGCTTCGCCGTATCCATCAGCACAGGGCTCTGCAAGTCGGAAATTCGCTACAGTCGCGCCATGCTCCAGGCGGTTTCGTTCGGAGTTTTCCAAGGCGGAATGACACTTCTAGGATATTTTCTCGGAAACTTTGCAGAGCAATGGTTCAATTCACTTGGTACGGCAATCGCTTGCGGCATTCTCTGCATCCTCGGCGGTCGCATGATTTGGGGAGCCATTCACGAAAGCGCAGATGAGGTGTCCAGCAAAGCCGCAAAGTTATCCATCATGAACATTCTGCTTTTATCTATAGCCACAAGCATTGACGCATTCGCCGTTGGAATTTCCTTCGCATTCATCGACGCGAACATGTTTACAGCGACATCGGCCATTGCCATCGCAAGCTTTGTCATGGGCATCGTGGGTTTCGAAATCGGGAGACATTCCGCAAAACGATTCAAGACGAAAATTCCCGAAATCATTGCAGGAATTATCCTAATCGGAATCGGTGTGAAAATGTTTGTGTGAAGCAAGTCGAAACTCTTTCAGTCATTTCGCAGCAATCATCTCGGCCTCCGAGCTGGAATCTAGCTCTTCGAGCCTTCAATGACATAGAAGCAAAACTGCTTATTCAATTGTCATCAACACATTTGTAGAACAGAGACAAAAAAAACAGCCCGATTTACTCGGACTGTCTCTTGAAATTTTTCTTTATACCAAATTAGAATTCGATATTGAGCTGAGCGTTGACAGCAATCGGGGTATCCTCGCCCTTCATTTCCTTTTCACCAAAGCCGAAGGTAACAAATGCATCCATGTTGAACATCGGGCTAAACACGAAATTTGCACCAACGTATGGCCAGAGCGACAAGTCACCGGTATGGCTCTTGCCAACATTGTCGCCATCAAAAGTCTCCTTGCCAAGCCACATGTCAAGTTCAATACCGACAAACGGGGTCACAATGCCACCAATGTTGAAATCCGCTTCAACACCGAGATCCAAAGTCCAAGGCGGAGTAGTCTTGTCATCACCTTCAGTTTCAAGCTGGAGACCAAGTTCGGTACCCAAGTTGACCATGCCAAACTTCTTGGAGAACTGCACACCAGCATGGAAAGAGAACGCGTCACCGTCAATTTCTTCCTTGCCAATAGGGAGACCAACATCCAAGAAGGCGTTCATCGTCGGCATGAACTGATAGCGAGCCATGAAAGTCGGATTGCGAAGACCGGTTTCTCCATCTGCACCATCCATATCAGCCATAAGACGGATAGGAAGCTTTAAGCCCAATTCCAAGTTCGGAATCACGGTGTAACGGACGCCTGCATAAAGATCAAGGTCCTTCCAATCACCATTCTTGTCAAATTCAACACCAACCTGGCCTTCACCCTTGTGGTTTTCAAGAACGGGGAACAGATCCCAAGTAGCAAAAGAAGCTGATGCGCAAAGAGCAGCAGCAAGTGCTATTTTTTTAAACATATTCATCTCCTTGTAGTTAATATGTAACATATAAGATACATTAATATTTTGTTATTTGTCAAGTCAAATTTCATAAACAACATCAAAAAAAACGCTTTTGTGTAACAAAAATCACAATTTTCCCCTCCAAAAAATCACCCCCAAAAAAGCCATTTCAAAAATTTTGCACTTATGTGCAGTAATTTATTTTTGTATATTTGCGCCAAAACATTTAGAAGCTCAATAGAGATTGGATAATGGCAACAGCGACAAAATATACAGAAGACAGCATCAAATCCCTCGAATGGCATGAACATATCCGCCTCCGCCCAGGCATGTACATAGGCAAGCTCGGCGACGGCAACAGCCCCGATGACGGCATCTACGTGTTAGTCAAGGAAATCATCGACAACTCCATCGACGAATTCGTGATGGGAGCCGGCAAGAAAATTGAAATCGACATCGACGACCGCTCGGCACGCGTGCGCGACTACGGCCGAGGCATTCCGCTTGGAAAAGTCATCGACTGCGTATCGAAGATCAACACCGGCGGCAAGTACGACTCGGACGCCTTCCAGAAATCAGTCGGTCTGAACGGCGTGGGTACAAAGGCGGTGAACGCGCTTTCCACAAAGTTTATCGTCAAGAGCTACCGCGACGGTCGCATGAAGCAGGCAGAATTCTCCCGCGGCGTACTGGTGCAGGACTACAAGGAATGCGCAACGAACGAAAAGAACGGCACAGAAATCTACTTCGAGCCGGATGCGGACATTTTCAAGAACTACCGCTACCTCCCCGTGTACATGGAAGAGAAGGTGTGGAACTATGCCTACCTGAACAACGGCCTTTCGCTCATCATGAACGGGAAGACTTACACGAGCCCGAACGGTCTTCTGGACCTCCTGAACAAGCATGTGGACGATTCCATCCGCTATCCGGTCATCCACTTCAAGGAAAAGGATATCGAATGCGCCTTCACGCACGGGAACCAGTACGGCGAGCATTATTACAGCTTCGTGAACGGCCAGCACACGACGCAGGGCGGAACGCACCAGCAGGCCTTCCGCGAAGGGCTTGTCAAAGGCGCCCGCGACCACTTCAAGAAGGAACTGGACCCGGCGGATGTACGCAACTGCGTCATCGGCGCCATCTCCGTGCGCATCCAGGAACCGGTTTTCGAATCGCAGACCAAGACAAAGCTCGGCTCTACGACGGTCGCTCCGGGCGGCGCCCAGCTGCGCACCTGGATTGTGGATTACGTTGCGCGTGAATTCGACAACTTCCTGCACAAGAATACCGAAACCGAAAAGGCGCTACTCAACCGCATTCTGCAGAACGAACGCGAAAGAAAGGAAATCGCAGGCATCAAGAAGCTCGCAAACGAGCGCGCCAAGAAGGCGAACTTGCACAACCGCAAGTTGCGCGACTGCAAGATTCACCTGACCGATACAAAGAACGCACTCAACCGCGAATCGATGATTTTCATCACCGAAGGTGACTCCGCATCGGGATCCATCACCAAGGCTCGCAACGTGCAGACGCAGGCCGTGTTCAGCTTGCGCGGTAAGCCGCTCAACAGCTTCGGCATGACAAAGAAAGTCGTGTACGAGAACGAGGAATTCAACCTGCTGCAGAACGCGCTCGACATCGAGAACGGACTCGAGAACCTCCGCTACGACAAGGTGATTATCGCAACCGATGCCGATGTGGACGGCATGCACATTCGCCTTTTGCTGATGACATTCTTCTTGCAGTTCTTCCCGGAACTTGTGGAACAGAAGCACCTGTACATCTTGCAGACGCCGCTTTTCCGCGTAAGAAACAAGCAAGTCACCAAGTACTGCTACGATGAAGCGGAACGCGACAAGGCGGCAAAGGAAATCGGCAAGACGGGCCTCGAAATCACACGATTCAAAGGTCTCGGCGAAATCAGCCCCGAGGAGTTCGGCCAGTTCATCAACGAAGACATGCGCCTTGAAACGGTGAGCATTCCGCCAGACGCAAGCCTCGGCAAGATGTTGGAATACTACATGGGCAACAATACGCCTGCGCGTCAGGAACACATCATGCTGAACCTCCGTGCCGAAGCAGTGGAAGAGCTGTAGGAAGCAGCCCTTCTGGTTGCAAAAAATTCAATACCTCGGATTTTCCGAGGTAATTTTTTAACCATCTTTTGATCGAATCGGAAACACATCGAATCAGCTAAATCGTCTCTGAACATCTCGCTTATGAGACAACTTGACGCGTTCGCTAACATCGACGCAAAGACAAAGTTTATTCATCCATCGATCAATTTCTGGTTTATTATATACAGTCTTTCGGGTTCGCAAATCAGCCGATAATTCTTTTTCTAGGGTATTTACATAATGAAACGAAATATTCGCAAAATCATTAGGAGTTAAAACCATATACGAACGAACTCCAAAGACAATACAGCTATACGACCTAAAATTATCTTTGCTTAATTTCATAAATCGTCTCAATTCTTCCAAATGTCCATCATTTTGAATAATCGGATTAAAAAAGAATTTCTTTTCACCACTATATTTAACTTGTTCCCATTGTTCCATTTCTAGAGTGCCGGTTATTTCACCAGACAAGTTTTTACATTCAAAACAATATATTCCTGATTCATGTAACAACAAGGCATCAATCTGCGTAGTCCGCCGTCCTCCATCTTTTGGAATATACAAATCACATAATAGCTTATAATAACGTTTATCAGCACGGCACGCATTCAAAATAGCCGAGCACATGTCTTTTTCGCCTTTTTTTCCTACATATTCTATTTCAAACTGATCTTGATATTTTCGTTTTGTCGATACATCTTTTTGCGGAGAAGAAACGTTCTCTTTCAAATCTCTTTTTTTTGAAGTTTTAACGTCATTTTGAATTTTTTCATTACCATCTTCTGCATCCTTGCCATAACACGCATAAATAACAAAAGCTGCAAGTAGGCTCAACAAAACAGCACCTAGACATATAAAAAAATTTCTATGAGCATCTACAAAAGCAATCAAAAGTCCAATAAGAGAAATCGCAAACACGACGAGAAATACCACTCCACACCCGTATGCCAAAATTTCAGGTTTACACTTGAAAATAAGCACTAAAATATTAATTATGATAATAACAAAAAAAATAGGCAAGAAAGCTTGAAACGTTCCAAGTAATCCGTTAATCATAGCCTGATTCAAATTAGGATTCTCACCAGCCAACAAGTTTATAGGAAAAATTCCTACAATCAAAAGCAAAATTTTAGTATAAAGATTGAGCATATCTTTAATTTATATTTGAGCAATGAAGTTCAGCCCTCCAATAACCCAAAACTTTATTCCAGCTTACCATAAAAATTTATCGTCTCCCCGACGGGGAGACGATTTTGCATTATAAAGTTGCTATTGCGTGCCGTTTACAGTCACGTCAGACTTTCTTGATGGATTGCGTCTTCGGGCCGGGTTTACCTGCGGGGAGAATCATCATCACCTTTTCCATACGGGTGCCGTCCATCTTGAGGACGCGGAAGGTGTAGCCCTGGATTTTGACTTCGGCTCCCGGAGACGGAATAATTCCGAGCGTCGCCTGGATAAGCCCCGAAAGCGTCTCGACATGCGAATTTTCAGGCGGCTTCAATTCCACGTCAAGCTCGTATTCCAAGTCGGAGAGCGTCATGAGCGGGTCCAAAATGTAGCGGCCATCCTTCAGCTTCTGCACATCCTCGTCTTCGTCCATGTCGTCCTCGTCGCGGATTTCGCCGACAATTTCTTCAAGAATATCCTCTAGCGTCACAAGCCCTGCCGTTCCGCCATATTCATCCACGACAATCGCAAGCTGGTTTCCCGTCTTGCGAAGATCGGTCAGCAAGTCGTCAATTTTCTTGTGGTACGGCACATACACAGGCGGCATCACGATTTTCATCAAGTCGAACGGCTCATTGCCATGTTCCGTATACCATTCCAAAAAATCCCTGTTCGAAAGAATGCCGACAATATTATCAACAGTATCCTTGTAAACAGGCAAGCGCGAATGGCGTTCGTTATTCAAGACTTTCACCAAATCCTGAAGCGAAGTTTCAACGTCGATAGCGCACATATCCACACGCGGCGTCATGATTTCGCGGACAGGCGTTTCCACAAAGTCGAAGATGTTCAGAATCATCTGGCGTTCTTCTTCCTCGAGTCCCTCGCCTTCACTCAAGGATTCGTCCGAAAGGTCCGCCTGCACGGCATCGCGGCGTTCCTCGGGCAAGAAACTCAGCTTGGCATCGTAGCCAAAGGACTTCATCAGTTTCAGATAAACGACATGGCAGAATTTTCCTGCCGGCAAAAAAGGCAGGCGGATGTAGCGGTAAAGCGGCACCAGCACCACAGACAAAGTGTCCGGCTTCAGGTTGCCAAGCATGTTCGGAGCAAAAATCGTAACAATGTAGATGACAGCGCATGCAACAACCATATAGACGGCAAGCGCAAGCATTTTAAAATCGTGAACCCAGGCCCACGGAGCGCTCGAAAAAACGTAATAGCCTAGAACACCGATACCGACATCTGAAAAGATGCGACCAATCGAGACAGTCTCGTTGTAGCCACCGCATTCCACGATTTTCGCAATTTTAGCTTCGCGTTCAGTACGGTCACGGGAGTCGCGCTTTGCGTAAATGGCACCGAAGGAAGCCTTGACCAAGGTAAAGAAAGCAGATATAAAGACGAAAGCACAGAGAGTATAGACAGCGACAATCCTTGGATTATCCATTCTTCATGCTCTCCTTGTCCTTGTAAGGATCAAGTCCCAGGAACTCGCATTCCCTTGCGCGCATGATTTTACGCTCTGCGGCCTTCATGTGGTCGTAGCCGGACAGATGCAACAGGCCATGTACAATGACGCGCTTCATCTCGGCAAAGAAACTGTTGCCGTATTCCGGGGCCTGGCGCTTGACCTGGTCACGCGCAATGTAGATTTCACCGAGCATTTCCTCTTCGCCAGGAATCTCATCATGCCATTCAAACGAAAGCACATCCGTCACCTTGTCTAGGCCGCGGTAGTTTTTGTTCATTTCACGAACAAATTCATCTGAGCAGAGAACAATGTTCACGTTATTCTCCGTACCCTCTTCGGCAAGGAGCTTACGAGCCATCTTTTCGAACTTGTCCTTCCACGGGAAGGATTCGACATTTCCCTCGCACAGAAATTCGATATTGTACTTTTTACTTTTTTTACTAGCAGAGTCAGGCATTAAATATTATACCACTTCTTTAAAACTTCAATGATGGATTCGGCTTGAGCCTTACCCGTAATTTTAAACTTTCCCTGATTTTTGAAGGTACCCTGCATCTTGCGATAGCGGCGCAAAGAGACTTTCGGTTCACCGAATTCACCCGTCTTGGGGTCGCGTTCCTGATAAAAAAACATGACAGTCGGCCAAGCGCCTTTCGACAGCACAACCTTATCAAGTTCCTTGATAATTTCTTCGCCAGTTTCTTCATCGTTGTAGCCAACGGTCAATTCTTCAACTTCAGCACTCATTTATGCCTCCAAAATCACGGAAATCTTAATTAAAAGATACATTTAAAAAACAAAACATGACAATAATACATATATTTAAAATGTTTTATATCCGTAAGCGAGGCAAAATGTCTTTTTCAAGCCATATTTTCGCAAGCTGCGCCAAGACAACAGCACTTCTGTTGATGGCAGCACTCACATTTTCCTATGCAGACAAGCCACTCAAGGGCAAGGTCCGCTATAAAGTCGGCGAGGTCAATCGCCAAGAGGCAAAGCAGGACGACTGGAAACCTCTACGACAGGGGGCCAGCGTCAAGGAAGCCGATAAAATCAAGACTGAAAAAGAAGCTCAAGCAACAATAGCCTTCCCCGACGGAAGTATCCTGTCGGTTGAAGAAAACTCCCTTGTCGAGATAAAGATTCTCTCGTCCGACGATGGCGGATCGCAGCATGCCATGGCAGACATCAAGGAAGGTAAAATCAAGTTCAACGCGCAAACGCAGGGTATCGGCAATACGATGCAATTCAGAACAGGAACCGCAACCGCTGCTATCCGCGGCACCGACGGTGTCATCGCCGCCTTGAGCGACAATCAATCCCTGTTCTCGCTTGCAACAGGTCTCATGGCTCTTTCCATAGACAACTCCAAAGAAGAGGAACTCAAGCCGCAGCAGACGGCAATCAGCATTCCAAAGCGTTTCGGTAAAAACGAGAAATTCGCATTCTTCAAGTCGGTTTCTTCGGGAAACATCTCCTTCATCAACGATATCATCGATGTGGTCGAAAAGAACATGAAAGAAGCCTCCAGCTACGAGGAATGGTTCAAGAACATCGACAAGGCTTTGAGTTCAGCAGACAAGGATTTCCAGCAGAAAGTCGAAAAAATCAAAAGCAGCTTGAACTGCGAATTTGAAAACCTCCCCGATTCCATCTTCGTTCCAAGCGTTCTCATCAAGGGGCACTGCAACTCCAAAATCAAGATGGAAATCAACGGTGAAGTATTTGAAGAAATTTCATCAGAATTTCAGAACCAGCTGAACTGGGAAGATGTCGAAACAGCAAGCGCCCAAAAAGTGCTTATCAACTGCACCGACATAGAAACAGGCGTAGGTCTCGAATGCGGAAGACTCTCCACATTCTTCATGCCGACACTGGAATCGATGCCAACCCAGGCATCAGGCAACATGGCGGTAGCCATTCAGCAGCCTATTGAAGTTGACGACGACGGGTTCGTGAACATCGAAGGCAAGTACGATCCCAATAACATCGAGTCCATCGTCATCTCCATTGGAAACAAAAAAACGACGAACCTTGTGTCTAAGACTGGCACCGGTGAATTTTACGCATCCATTCCTGTAAACGATGAAATCGGCAACTGGGATGAATCAGCGGTGCAAATCACCTACATTGCAAAGAACGGAGAAGAGAAGAAGGAATCACTGGACCTCAGCGTTGACAAGTCTAAGAAAGCAGTCAATATCGCAGGTCCAAAGATGCGAAGCATCTTCGCGGATTCTATTTCCAAATGCGTAAGCAAGATTGACTTAAGCGGCGTCAAAGGCGACCAGGTTATCCTCTCAACATTTATCGACGGAACGCCGATAAGCGAGAAGCGTTATACCGACAACGCAAAAATCACGACGACTCTCAAGCCGGGAAAACATTCCTACTCATTCATCGCCACCGACATGGCAGGAAACAAGCAGGAATTAAACATGAAGATGGGATGCTACGCACTCTCGTCAGGGAAGATTTCCGTGAGCGGCAATGCTGTAGAAAGGCTCCGCGTACCACCACCGCCAAACGGAGTTGATCCAGATCTCCACAAAACCTTAAAATTCAAAATCGAGAACATCCCTGGCCAGGACCCGGACTACATCAAGCGCGTCACTGTTAAAAAAGGCGACAAGATCATCTTCCGTCAGCAAAGCCAGTTTGAAGACATCAACTTCGACATCCCGGTTGAGTTGAATCGAAGCAAGTCCAATGTTTTCAAGATTGAAGTTGTCTTGAAAAACAGAAGTGTATTGACCGCCACTAAAACTTACGAGGTGCGTTAATGAAACATTCCTATCGCCATTTCGCTTCTACTATTTCCACGATTGCGCTCTGCTCCGTATTTTCAGCAGCCCAGCCTAGCTCCAGTTCCAATACGAGTGACACGCAGCAGGTTCCAAGCAAAACGGAATCCGCCGTAGAAAGTAACACGAACGAAGTTGTACAGCCAACAGAAGCTGCACCGCAGATCATGCTCGCACAGCCCGCAGAGGCTTCACCGCAAGCCGAAGTCGAGCTTTTTGATGGCACAGAACTCAAAGGAGAAATCAGCGGATTTTTGAAAGCGGACAAGTCCCCGTATCTTGTCACCGAGGACATCACCGTAGCGCCCAATACCGTTTTGATTATTGAGCCCGGCACGACGCTGTTGTTCAAGCCCAACACGGGAATCATCGCCAAGGGGCAATTTGTCGCCACAGGAACAAAGGCGAAGCCAGTCACCTTCAGTTCGGCAGTCATGGTTCCCAAAGCTGGAGATTGGAAAGGTATTTTCATAACTGGCGAGGAATCCGCAGAGATTTCGAACGCTGTTATTTTATCAGCAAAGACAGCCATCGTTATCGAAAATGGAGGAATCCTCCTCCAGAACACCAAGGTCAACAGTTCATCAGAACGAGGCCTTTACGCCCGCAATGCAAGCGTCAAGATTTCAAACTGTGAATTTATTCAAAACAAGGGTGTTGCAGTTCATCTGTCCAACTACTCCGACGCGACTATCGAAAGGTCCAATTTCTCTAACAACAACGTTGCCATTCTAAATTCCGAGCTTGCAAACACAAATCTTTCGGCATCGCACTTAACAAGTAACGAGCATGCTCTTGTCAGCATGGACAACAGCATCCTGAATTTGAGGAACAATAAAATCGAGAACAACAAGGTCGGCTACGCCTCCTCCACGATTCTCGACAAGCGCTCCATATCAAATATCACGGGCAACAAGGAGAATATCACCAACAAGACGCAAGCCGTTGTCGCCAGTGTTCCTGCAAATCCGGAAATTCCAGGTGTCAAGCAGCGCCCCGTTGTAGCCTCCGACAAGATTGGCGTTTTGGCAAAGCAAAAAGAAAATGCAAAACTTGACAGCACCGCTACAACATGGAAGCTTTCAGGAACAACGATGGTGGGCGCCAACTACCACCATGTGATTACCAGCAAGAACAATAACGAGGATGAAGTTGTCGCCGGTGAACTAATTGAACACGGGGAACACTACACCAACGTATTCCAGGTTCCTGGTGTCCAGGGAATTGCAAGCGCCAATTTGACATTACAATCGAACAAGGGACAGACCCTTGAATTTTCCATGGACCTGACTAGCGACACATGGAACCACTTTTCACCGAATCCAGTATCCATCCGCTATACGGACAACATCTTCAACGCCGTTCTCGGAGATTTCTACAAAGTCGGTAGCGAAATCTACATGTCAGGAATTCCAGTCTTCGGTGTTGATGTAACGGCGTCTATTCTCAAAAATACGGCAAATGATCCGCTAATTGAATTGAACGGTTTCTTCGGCGAAGCGCAAAGACCGACGATTCCAGGCAAAAGGAATCCGCTCATCTACAAGAACTACATTGAAGATGGAAGCGCAACAGCACAGCGTCTTGCCTATGGCGGCTCCTTTAAGCTTACACCCGTCCACAGTTTTGACGCCACGCTCGGTTTCATCTACGCAAACGACGAAATCGACGAGCCTTTCCTCCGTGATGGCAAAAAGGGCGCCATGACAAGCGACCCGATGATATCGGCATTGACCGTCTATTCAGACGTGAACAAGGTATTCTTCCCCGGAAACCTGGAATTGAAGGGGCAGTTTGCAGTTGGTCGTGCAGATACAGCCGACGTCGTACGAGAACGCGCCATCAACGAGGTTTTCAACGAGGCAAATCTTGAGGTCGCATCCTTCAGCACTCTGCGTTCACTGATGCAAAACGAGAATCTGATAAACCAGCTTTCCCAAGAAGAACTTCAGGAAATCTTTGGCGAAAACACGCCGCTTTCCAAAGCGGAAATGGCGGATTCCCTGAAAGTTCTCATTAAAAAGGCCAAGACCACAAAGAAAAATGCAGACAGCGACCGTGACGACGGACGAGTCATGGGACTCAACTGGGGCAGTCAAAACTTCGCCTTAGGGCTTTCTCTTGACTGGAACTACTACAAGACCTCGATTTCAACTCACGTCAAGTACGTTGGAAGCGAATTCTTCAGCGCAGGTTCACCAGACCAGCTTTCCAATACTAGAGAATTCCTCTTCAAGTTGGACCAGAACATCAAGGATATCTGGGATCTTGAGCTCGCCTACCAGTTCAACGTCGAAAATGCAGCTACCGGCAAGAAGACAAATATTTTCGGATTTAGCGAGGACTCCCGCTGGGGGCTTTCCTCGGATGATAACGAAGAATGGTTCAACGAACACGAAAAAGACAACGACCGAGCCAAGTATATTCACGACATGAAATTCGGAAACACCTTTAGAATCAATCCGAAATTCAGCATCAACGCCGGATATAACCTGAATTATCATCAGCAATACCGTCCGACACAGCTTCACGGCAGCTACGCGCTTGAAGACGGCATCTATGGAGACAGCTGGTTCAAGGCGCGCCAAGGCAAGGCGACAATTACCATTGAAAACAACGGCAAGGAAGTCGAGGTGGACTCCGCAAGATGGACTGAATACGCCTCTCTTGCCAATCAGCCGTTCCTCGCCTCGCGCTTCCAGGAATGCATCTTCAAGAATACTTGGGATTTAGGATTCACTTTCCGCGCCGCAAAATCAGTATTCAAGGCAGCAGGCCGTTGGACGCTCCGCACAGACGCATCCAAGTTCCATAAGAAAGATGAGCTTATCAGCAAGATGGATCTTTCAAACAGCACCTGGGGCAAGCTAGGCTACTATTTCCATGGTGCCGACTACTTTGAACATACCTACCCCATCTCTGTCACGACCACTTTGACGGATATACAGAACCGCTTCGCCGTGACCCCAAGATTCAAGAGCTACGAACGTGATGACATGAAGGAATCCGAAGTCACCTTTGCAGACGACTTTGAAATACCGTTCAAGGAAAAGTTCTTCATTTTGGGACTCGGAGTACAGTTTCGCTACATGTTCACCACTTGGGATGAAAACGACGAAAGCATGGACTCCAAGGAAATGGACTTCGAAACAGGTGCAAACCTTCGCGTAAACCACACCAAGAATCTCTTCTCGGAATGGAACTTTGGCTTCACTTATTACTCCCGTCCGGACAACTTGAGCAACGAATACAAGGACATATTCGGCGGTGTACGTCTGAACTACGTATTCTAAGCATCCCATATTTTCAAATCGAAGTCCCGAAAATTTCGGGACTTTTTTAAAAGGAAAAATGAAAAAAATTTTCTTATTCAGCATATTGGCGATTAGCGCTTTTTCTGCAGCTGTAGAAATAAACACCTTGGAAGAAATCATGAATATCATGAAAGATTCCAAGGTCATGTACAGCATCAGGGAACTGAAAAAGCCCATTCCCGTACCGGACAGAAGCGCAAACCTGAACGGTTTCGTCTACCGTACAAAAGCAAAAGACGGCTACAAATTCGAAGACAACCTTCTCACGGACAAAGCGAAGAAAATCTATCACGAAGGCGAAAACCAATTCGAATCAGGCAACTACGCCAAGGCTCGCGAACTTTACAAGGAAGCGTTCAAGCTCAGCCCCAAGTACACCTTGTTACAAACGTTCATCGCACAAACCTACGGAATCGAACAAAACTGGAAAGAAGCGGAAACGTGGTACAAGAAGGCCATCAAGGACAATTTTGTGGATTACTTGGCCCACTGGCTCCTGGCTGATGTCTACTTACAAACGGGAGACAAGAAAAATGCGCTCCAGGAAATTTCCATCGCCAAAGTATTGAACAGAAACAACCCGAACCTCGAAAAAAAACGTCAGGAGATTTTCAGGAAAAACGAACTTGACGATACCAACTGGACGTTCAATCCACAAATTCGCGTAGAGAAAACAAAGCCCAACGAAGTAGCCATTTACGCCGATACCGTCTGGATGTTCTACGGTTTCGTCGAAGCCGTATGGAACTTTGAGCCAGGCTACAAGGAAAAGCAACAACAAAGTTCAAGACATTCGGACATTGAGCAGCGCGAAAAGCTGATAAGCCTCTCCACAGGCATTGAAAGAGGCTGGACGAACATAGAAGTTATCAAAAGAATAGACAAGGCGTTTAAAGGAGAAAAAATCAACGAGTTCATTTTCTACGAAATGATTCTACCGGATCATCCCAACCTGATTTTCCTCCAAGACGAAAAAACAATCGGCGAACTTGCCAATTACATCATTTGGATGAACATGAAATAAGGCTTTTCAATAAAGCCTTTTTCTATATTTGGCAAAAAAAGCAAGAGTTTAAAAGATGATTACACGCCACATTGACCGCAACTTCGCCAACATGCGCCTTGACAGGTTCCTCCGCAAGGCATTCCCCGAAGAATCGCTTTCGGTATTCTTCGCCGTCATCCGCAAAAAGAAAGTCCGCGTCAACGGAGTCGTAGGCAAGGCGAACCAAATGCTCGTCGAAGGCGACGTCGTGAACATCTACGAGAATTTCGCAAGCGTACAGGGCGACGAACAGAACGACAAGGCTACAGCGCAGGCTGCTAACGTCGCAGAAAAGGGTATCGCGGAAGACTCCGCCGAAAAATCCGCCGATGTTCCAAAGAACTGGGGATTCGCCAAAAAGAAATCCACCTGGGGAAAGACGCTCTCCGGTGTAGAAAGGCAAGTCAACTGGGGCGCCCGCGAACTCGACATCGTCATGCAAACCGAAGACTACGTCGTCGTGAACAAGCCCTCGGGACTTGCAAGCCAGCCCGGCAGCGGCACGCGTCCCGGCGAAAGCCTCGTCGAATACCTTTGGGAATGGGGCCGCGGCGAAGAACTGGATTTCAAGCCGACCATCGCCCACCGCCTGGACCAAGAAACCTCCGGCCTGATTATCGCGGCCCTCCACGGCGACACGCTCCGCGACTTGACGCGCCTCATCCGCGAACATCAGGTTGACAAATACTACGTAGCACTCGTCAAGGGAAACCTCAAAAAGGAAAAGGGCACCATCAACGAGACGCTGACGCGCACCGATGCAGCCAAGGGCAGCAAGATGAAAGTCGGCGAAGACGGCAAGGACGCAAAGGAAGCCGTCACACACTACCGTGTCAAGCAACATTACGAAGGCTTCGACTTAGTCAAAATCAAGCTCGAGACAGGCCGCATGCACCAGATTCGCGCCCACTTCGCAAGCATCGGGCATCCGCTCCTTGGCGACACGCGCTACGGAGATTTTGCTTTAAACCGCGAAGTCAAAAAGGATTTCGGGCTGCATCGTCTATTTTTGCACAGTTGCCGTCTGGAATTTGACTGGAAAAGCGAACACAGAGTTTTAGACTGTCCTCTTCCCAATGAACTCCAAGAGGTCATCGACAAACTCAAGCCCATCCGCTTCGAGCGCCACTAACAAGCGAAAATCTCCAAACCACCAACCTCAAATCACCAACCACTATGTCCATCATCTCCATGACAGGGTTCGGCAAAAGCGAATCCACACTGCAAGGAATCAGCTGCGTCATCGAAGTCCGCAGTGTCAACAGCCGTTTCCTCGAAATTTCCAGCAAAATTCCCAAGAACTTCGCCTATCTCGAAAACGATTTCAAGGCGCAGATTAAGGACAAACTCGTCCGCGGTTCCGTCAACTTTTCAATTACGCTAGGAGCCGGCTCCGCAGGGAACATCCCCGTCTGCTACAACGAAGCAGCGGTTTCCAAGTTCGTAGAAATCACGAAGGCAATGCAGACAAAATATGGCATCGCAGGCGAAATCAAGCTGGAGCATGTGCTCGCCATCCCGGAAGTGCTGCAGTTCACCGACGGTAACGCCGACAACGAAGTGTGGGAAAAGCACCTGAAGACAGAACTCGACAAGGCCCTCGACGGTGTCATCGCCATGCGCGAAAGGGAAGGCGCCAACCTGGCAATCGATTTGGAACGCCGCGTCAAGCATCTGAACGAAGTCATCGACAAAGTCGAGGTTCTCGATCCGCAGCGCATCGAAACATGGAAGGCGAAATTCCGCGAACGCATCAACATGCTCATGAAGGATTCCGAAATCGACGAAGTCCGCCTGCTGCAAGAAGCCTGCATCATGGCAGACAAGCTCGACATCCACGAAGAAATCACGCGCTTCAGAAGCCACAACAAGCTGTTCCTGGAAGCGCTCGCCAAGGGTGGCGCCCAAGGCAAGAACCTCGGATTCATCTTGCAGGAAATGGGCCGCGAGGCAAACACACTCGGCACCAAGTGCCAAAGCGCCGAAATCGCCGCCCTCGCCATCGAACTCAAAAACGAAATCGAATGCATCCGTGAACAATCGATGAATGTTGCCTAAGGATTGACAAAAGCACACTTGTGTGCTTTTAGGCAATCCGCAGCAACATAGAATTTACGTCAGTAAATTCTCATGTTGCGCAGAGATTGACAAATACATGCTTGCATGTTCTTAAGCAAATCCAGCAACATAGAATTTACGTCAGTAAATTCTCATGTTGCGCAGGGATTGAAAAACGCATGCTTGCACATTCTTAAGCAAATCCAGCAACATAGAATTTGCGTCAGTAAATTCTCATGTTGCGCAGGGATTGAAAAACGCATGCTTGCACATTCTTAAGCAAATCCAGCAACATAGAATTTGCGTCAGCAAATTCTCATGTTGCGCAGGGAT
>JAZLIJ010000062.1:0-13103 GCA_045617325.1 Fibrobacter sp. | reverse complement strand
TTAGGAAGAAATCTGCCTAAAAATTTAGTAAAGAAAAACAGCCCCGTAAAGGGCCGTTTCTCGAAAATTTTCATTTTTTTGCGGATTTGCCGTTATGCAACTTGTTTTAGGTGTAAAAATTTGGGAAGTTCACAATAAAATAAATGATGCTGCGTTTTGTAAATTTTGGTATATTTTTGTTTTAGAAAATGTTGACAATCCGCAAAAATATAAAGTGAATCATACCGTTTTACCGTAAATTTTTTTATATTTTGTTTTAGAAAATATCAACAATCCGCAAAAATATAAAATATGAGAATAAGCAGGGACATTTATCTAAACCGTCTGATTTCCCGCAAGCACAATGGGATGATAAAAATCGTTACGGGCATTCGGCGTTGCGGCAAGTCCTTTTTGCTTTTTGACCTGTTCAGCAAGCACCTCGAGGATTCTGGCGTACCCGCGGACCATATCGTAAAAGTTGACCTCGAAGACCGCCACAACAAGCATCTCCGCAACCCGGACGCACTCATGGCCCACATCGACGGAATGCTTACGGATGAGAATATGCACTATGTGCTGCTGGACGAAGTTCAGTATGTGGACGAGTTCGAAGACGTCCTGAACAGTTACCTGAAAAAGCCGAATGTGGATGTCTATGTAACCGGCTCGAATTCCAGGTTCCTTTCGAAGGACGTGATAACGGAGTTTCGGGGGCGCGGCGACGAAATCAAGATAACGCCCTTGAGTTTTGGCGAATTCATGTCGGCATACGATGGCGACAACATGCACGGGCTCGCGGAATACCTGACCTACGGCGGCATGCCGAAACTTTTCGACATCAAGGACGAAGAAGGCAAGGCGGATTACCTTCGAAATCTTTTCATGAAGACTTACCTCACCGACATCGAGGAGCGCTACAACATCAAGAACTGCGACGACCTCGCCGAACTGATTGATGTAATCGCCTCGTCCATCGGCGGACTCACGAATCCATTAAAACTTTCAAATACGTTCAAGTCCGTAAAGAACGCAAAAATCTCGCAGCCCACCATCAAGACCTACCTGGAAATATTGCAGGACGTCTTCCTTGTGAAAAAGGCCGTCCGCTACGACATCAAGGGGCGCCGCTACATTGACACTCCGGCGAAGTACTATTTTGAAGATCTTGGCCTCAGGAACGCACGATTGAACTTCAGGCAGCAGGAGAGCACGCACCTTGTAGAAAACCTGATTTACAACGAACTGCGCATCCGCGGGATGTCTGTGGATGTGGGCGTAGTGGCCCACAACGTCCGCGAAGACGGCAAGAACGTGCGTAAGCAGCTGGAAGTGGATTTTGTCTGTAACCAGGGGAGCAAGCGGTACTACATCCAGTCGGCGCTCCACATACCCACCGAAGAAAAAATGTCCCAGGAACTAGAATCGCTCAAGAGGATTGACGACTCCTTCCTGAAATTCGTGATAACCAACGATCCCGTAAAAAAGCACCAGGATGAAAACGGAATCGTAATCATGAACCTCTTCGATTTTCTCTTGGATTCAGGAAGCCTCTCGATTTGATGAGAAACCGGAACTGCACTTGTCACCCTGGGAGCGTTTTTTTTGTCGTCACCCTGGGAGCGTAGCGAGCAGGGCCCATAACGAACCAATCGCGTCCCGTCACCCTCGCGTAGCGGGGACCCCGAACATCCTTAATCCTTGGAGCAACGAAGTGTCTATTGCTGCGAAACGTGCGCACTTTCAGAAAAAAGACTGCTACGATACTTGCGCACTATAGCAAAATTTGATGTGTTTATAGGTGCGTGCTACTTCAAGAATCCGTATTCGTAAACCTTGGGGCGGAGTTTTTCGGTGAGCGCTTTGTAGGCGGCCTCGAAGGCGGCGAAGTTCGTGGGGCGGGCGGCGCTGGATTCGTTTTGCGCTTTTAGCGCCATGCGGATTTGGTACCAGCCGACGTCGGGGCGGTTGAGTTTGAACTCGTCGCGGATTTTGTGATTGAAATCCTGGGCGAAATACGCCTGCCAGATTTTTCGGCCTTCGGCGAGGACAGCCTTGGCTTCGTCGCTGAAATCTTTGCCTTCCATGTAGCGGACCATGAAATCACTTTCGAATTTGTCTGTAGCGTTCACTTCTTCTTCGGTGAAGGGAATGAAGTGGTTGACGATGTTCCACTTTTTGCCGTTCCACTCCAAGTCGTTTGCACTGGCGGTAAGATTGCTTCCGTTGAACAGCATCCACACGAGACAATCGTTTTTGAATTCTTCCGGAAGTTCGCAATTCGGCTGAAGGAATTGATCAACATCGTTTGTCCAGGAATGAACAACAACTTTACGAACAGAAAATACAACCGATAATTCTGCTAGATTTTTCTTGTTAACGTAAAATCCGTGTCCCCCGCTATATCCCGACGAAAATAGCGAAGTGTCATTGGCTTGTTGCATATCATTGCTGTTTACTCGCATGTAACCAACAGCTTCGTCTGACCAAAATTTACATCTTAAATCCGTTGTTCTTGTTGCTGGAGAAATTGCATTCTTTAATGGGATTATAATATCTTCATTTGGAATAGGCCGATCAATCCATGTTGACAAGTAATTCTCTGAAAAACCATTGTAAAATACTTTGGAACCTATTGGCTTTGCTTTTTTATCAAGGACTTCGCAGGATATTTCAATTGATTCAAGATTATGTAATTTTGATTCTCCATTTTTTTTATTGTCGGTTTTCCATATACAAAAACCAATAGGAAATTCTCCTTTTAGTCCATCAAATGATTTGCTATGAACAATAAACCCGTCTAGAAATCTAGCATGCCATTGATTACGAAAGACTTGTAATGCTTGAGAGTTTACATACTTCATTTTACTAAACATCGCCAATGTTGCCATAGGAATTTCTTTAGCAACTCTCGCTACAAATTGCGTAAATAGTTCGTTACTCGCCTTGCCGAAATCCTTCATTCCAAGTTTTCCAAAGCGGGTTTTATTCACGCCTGTTTTTGCCAATTCCTCTCGGTTAGAATCTTTTTTTGCGCAGCCCACTTCCGCATACGGCGGGTTTATCAGCACGAGCAACTTTTTCTTTCCTTCATTGGCGTCGTTTATCACCTTGCGCAGTGATTCAGGAATTTTATTTGTTATGTTGTAATCAATTTCGCCGTCGTCGGTGATGTCGTCGTTTAGGTAATCGTACTGGAACCGTTCCGCGGCAACGCAAATTTTCGCGGCACGCATGATGTCCACATCCTCCTGGTCCAACGTGCTCATAAAGAGGTGCCTGTGGTTGGAGTGCTTTGATTCCAAGTTCCCTACGCCGCAGCACATGTCCCAAACGTAATAGTCCTTCTGCCAGTTCGCACCGAGAGTCTTCTCCAGCAAATCGTAGGCCTTGTCCACCACATGCAACGGAGTGTAGAACGCACCCTTGAACTTTTGCTCGTCCACGGGAATCAGGCTGTCGCGGCGTTCCAGCAAATACGTGCGATGTTCCTCCTTGGGCGGCCTGTGGTAAATCGCCCAGAATTGGCGGTATCCGTCTTCGCTTCCGAGCGGATACGTTTTGCCGTTCATCAAGAATATCGGCTTTTTTCCTTTGTGCAAAAGTTCCGCAGGCAAGTCGTCGTGAGTACTCGTGGTCCCGTCGCTCATGATATCCGCAAAAAAGAGAACCGCGTAGTCTTCAGGACTTGCACCCACGATTTCGCAGCCCACCATCTTCACCCATTTGTCGAAAACCTGCTTCAAGTTGTCGGGCGTTATCTGGGTGCGGATGATTTCGCCATTCTTGATGGCGTTCTGCAAAGTGCTGATGAATTCTTCTTCGTGCGTCTCGATATTGAAACTCACGAAATGCGTGCCGATGTACTGCGATACCGCATCCAAGGCGTCGGGCGTCACGTCGCTGGCGGACTTTCCCCACTTGATTTTGATGTCCTTGTTTTGCAAAAGCGGAAGCGCCACTTCAGTCTTCATGATGGCGGCCTTCACGCTATCGACTACGCAGAGGAACGGCGGAATTTCTTCGCCATCTTTTTGAGCCTTGTTGATGTAGAACAAAAGCTGCGTGAACATTTCGTAGAGCGACTTCTTGGAGCCGAACTTCGCCTCGAACCACACTTCCTTTGTTTGAATGTCAATCAGATTACGCTGCACCTCCTTGAGGTGCAAAGCCTTGATGTAAGCGTCTTTTACATCTTCTTCAGAAGAAGCCTTTTGCAAGCGTTCAAACAGGGACATTTCGCTCTCCCGAAAATGCCCTTGTTCACCCGTGTTCCAAAAACAAAAAATGCGTGGAACCGAATGGCGTATCGCTACTGAGGCTCTGGAACAAGCCAACCGCAAAATAAGCACAAACGGCCCACGCACAAGTGTGCGTGAGCGCTTGCCTTACTCCTAGCGGTTTATTGAAATGTTCCAGATTTCAGTAGCTAGAATAAGAGCAAATTCACTCTAAAAACAGGTGCCCGACAAGGCGTTCACCAAGCTAGGCTATGTACTGGGGAATATAGATAAAATTGAACTTTAAAACCGAGGACGAAACTTGTTTATCTTAGAAACACATGCTTTTATGTAAAATATACTTGATTTTCTCCAACAACTATATTATATTTATAGTTACTGGAGCGAAAACGATGTGTTTTAGGTCATGGGAAATACTGGAGCGACTTTCGCGCGACTACAAACAGCCCGACATCAAGCTGAAGCAGATGGTGAAAAAGGGGGAGCTTGTCAAGGTCGTCCGCGGTTTGTACGAAGATGACAGGAACGCTTCGCCACACCTTCTCGCGGGCGCCATTTACGGGCCTTCGTATATTTCCTTCGAATACGCTCTTTCCCGCTACGGCCTCATTCCCGAGCGAGTGGAAACCGTCACTTCGGCCACCTTCCGCAAGGGGAAAAACAAGCTGTACGATACGCCCTTCGGAATGTTCTCTTACAGCGATATCCCCGCTTTGGCGTACCCTCACGAGGTGACCCTAGAAGAAGAAAACGGGCGCGTGTTCCAGGTGGCTTTGCCCGAAAAGGCCCTGTGCGACACTTTGTACAAGGAACGCCCCGTTGGGAGTGTGAAGGCCTTGCGTGCCTTGATGTTCGAGGACCTGCGCATTGACGCGGATTTGTTCAGCCAACTTGACAAGGACAAACTGTTCAGTCTTGCCGCCCTTTACTCCAAGAAGAACCTCCAACTTTTAGTACGCATGAGGGAACCATGACGGCTGTAGAAAGCATGCTCGCCAAGTACAACTGCAAGAATACGACGGATTACCGTAACGCGCTCAAGGAAATCATCCAGGAGGTCGCTCTTTGCGGGCTTGCACGTGGCGCCTTCTTCGAGAAGGCCGCCTTTTACGGTGGAACGGCCCTGCGCATTTTTTACGGGCTTGACCGTTTTTCCGAGGACATGGATTTTTCATTGAAATCCCCGGACGAAGATTTTGACTTGAGCAGGTACTTTTCCGCGCTGAAGGACGAACTGGAATCTGCCGGTTTCGACCTCACCATCGAGGCGAAGCAAAAAAATAGCAGGACCGGAGTCCAGTCCGCGTTCATGAAGGGCAATACGTTGCAGCATCTGCTGAAGGTGACGCCACTTCTCCCGCCGATTTCGGGTGTCCCGAATAACGAGATGCTGAAAATCAAGTTCGAGGTGGATGTAAACCCGCCTGCTGGCGCTACGTTCCAGAACAAGTACGCCTTGCTACCGTCGCCGTACGCGGTACGGCTTTACGACGAACCATCGCTTTTTGCCGGAAAACTCCACGCAGTCCTTTGCAGGGCCTGGCAGAACCGCGTCAAGGGCCGCGACTTTTACGATTACGTCTGGTACCTCTCCAGGGGAGTCAAGGTCAATTTGTTCCATTTGCAAAAAAGGCTGGAACAGTCCGGCAACTGGAACTCAGTTGATGCTCTTACTATGGATAAATTAAAGCAAATGCTTTGCGAACGGTTCCGTGCGATTGACTTTGAAGATGCCAAAAAGGATGTGGCGCCGTTTATCGCCGATCAGCGCAAATTGGAACTGTGGAGCGCAGATTTCTTTTCTGGCATCACGCAGGAACGGTTGATGTAAATCCCTATCCCTTCTTAATGACTTCCACGGTGAGCTTGTTGAATGCGAGCTTGCCGTTTTCTTTTATCTCGAGGGCCGCGCGGAACGTGGTCTCGTTCTTCTTGAAGGGCTCGAGAACGGCAGTTCGTCTGTTTTTCAAGAGGCTTGTAATTTCGCTGTCGCTGAGTTCTCGCTGGAAAAATACCTTCGGAATGCCGTAGCCGCATTGCGGGTTCATGCATACGTAGGCTGCGGTTGTATTCTGCTGCGGGGCGGGGGAGTCGCCAGGGGCTGCGCCGTTTGTTGGGAAAATTGCGCCGGAGGCCTGTTGATTGCGAATGATTCCGCTGCGGAACCGCAGTTGGTCGCCACAGACGGGGCATGGAAAATTGCGCTTCGGAAAGTCGAATACGGCGCGGCCTTCGGGGCTGAACTTCAATGTGGCGGCGAAGTCCGTGCCTTTCTTGCTCTTGAAATCCTGGATGAGCGGGGTTGCTCCGTTCGTGAAGAGTTCGCGGATTTCGTCGGCCGTGAGCGTGTGCCCGGCAACCGTCTTGAACAACGTAAATTTGCATTCCTCTTTGACGATGGCGGTGTCAACTGCGTCGCCTTTGTTTGTCATCCCGGCTACATTTTTACTTGTCATCCCGGCCCCTGAGCCGGGATCTCTCTGCGTTTTTGCGCCGGTGCAGAACAGCGTATTCCTGTTCTCTTCGAGCATGCTTCCGCAAAGCGGACACTTGTACTCGGTGGCGGCTCCGTGAAACTTGCCGTCGCTCACGAACTCGAATCCGATGTTCCATTCGTCGTCCATCTTGAGTTTCGCGGCGAACGTCGTTCCCTTCTTGCTCTTGAATCCGTCGAGCGTGGGTGTTTCGCGGTTGGCGAGGAGGCCGCGCATTTCTTCGTGGCTGAGCATGCGGCCCGCAATCGTGTGCCCGAACTTGAGGCCGCATTCGGCGTTCTTGCAAACATAGCCCCACGGGGCGATTTCGAGCGGTTCCTTGCACTTGGGGCAGGATATCATCTCGGTCACGGTTTCGCGTTCGAATTGGCTCCCGTACTTGGCGTGGAGTTCTGCGAAAAGCTGCTTCACGTATTCGACGATGCCGTCGCGGAATTCGGCGGGGGCGAGGTTGCCTTTTTCGACTTGCGAAAGTTTGAATTCCCATTCGCCGGTCATTTCGGGCGACTTGACTTTTTCGTCCATCAGTGCTATGACTTCGCGGCCGCGCGGGGTGCTCACGAGGTTGTTCTTTTTCGCCTCGATGAATCCGCGCTTCTTGAGCGTCTCGATGATGCCTGCCTGCGTGGCCGGCGTTCCGAGGCCGCGTTCCTTCATGGCTTCGGCGAGTTCTTCGTTGTCGATTTGCTTGCCCGCGGTTTTCATGGCGGCAAGGAGCGTTGCCTCGGTGTAGTACTTGGGCTTGCTCTTCTTTTTCTTTTGCAGTTCGAGCGCGTCGAAGGGGGCAAGGTCTCCGATTTTCCATTCCGGGAACACGTCCACCACGTTCGTGATGTCGTCGTTTTCCTTGCCCGAGTCGTCGGCGTCGTTTTTGCTTGTCGCCTCGGTCGAACTTTTATCCGCGCTAGCCTTGTCATCCTGAACTTGATTCAGGACCCCCTTTGCCGAGAGTCCGCGGAAACCCATATCCTCGTTCCGCTTCAACTTCAACCGGAAAACTTCTGCACCGTCCGCCTTCTCCGCGCCACTATTACTGTCTACTTCCAACTTCCTACTGTCTACTACTTCTCTCTCGTCTCCAACATCCCCTCTCTCGTCTCTCGTCTCTCGTCTCTCGTCTAATACAGGCGCTGCCAGCAACACTTCCATTTCGCTCCACACGTAGGGCTTGAGCCACGCCTGCACAAAGCGTTCCTTGGCGAGGTCGTAAATCTTCTGCTCCATTTCGGGGAGCCCCTGCGGAGTTTCGCCTGTGGGGATGATGGCGAAGTGGTCGGTGACCTTGCTCGAGTTGATGAACACGAAGTTTTCGCTTTCGGGGCGCATCAGCGGGGCTTGCGACGCATCGGCGAGGCGCACGGCCAGTTGGTACGCTTCCTGCTTCATGGTATCGGGCAGGTACTGCGAGTCGGTACGCGGGTAGGTGAGGAGTTTCTTTTCGTAAAGGTTCTGCGCGCAGTCGAGCACTTGCTGGGCACTGAATTTGAACCGCTTGTTGCCTTCTTTTTGCAGTTCCGTGAGGTCGAACGGCTTTTGCGGGAACTGCTTTTTCTGCTGGATGTCGATTTTCGTGATGGCGGCTTCGGCGGGCGGTTTGCATTTTTGGATGACTGCCTGCGCTTGCCCTTCTTTTTCGAACACGGCGACTTTCAATTCCGGCGCATTGTCGCCCTTGCCGCCCTTTGCGCTTTTTTTGCCCTTCTTTTTCTTCTTTTCGTCCGCTTCTGGTTCGGGCGCTTCGGCCTTGGTGTTGGTTTCCGCTTTCTCCGCTCTCAACAGCTGCGCCCCGAACCCTTTCCAGGTCCCGGTCACGCCGTAGTAGAACAGTTCCTGGAAGCCTTCCACCTGGGAATCGCGTTCCACGATGAGGTTTAAAGTCGGGGTCTGTACGCGGCCCACAGAAATCATCTTGCCGCGGCCCGCCGTGAGCGTGTAGGCACGAGTGGCATTTAATCCCACCATCCAGTCGGCGCGCTGGCGGAGTCTGGCCGCGTAACTCAGGTTCAATCGCTGCGTCGCGTCTTCGAGGCTTTTCCACGCCTTGTCCAAATCCTTCGCTACGTAGCTGTTCACCCACAGGCGCTTCACCTGCTTTTTGCGGAAGTCCGGGGTGTAGTCGAGAATCAGGTCAAAAATCAGGTTGCCTTCGCGGCCGGCATCCGCGCCGTTCACCAGCACGTCCGCCTTTTCCATCATCGCGCGCACCACGTTCAACTGCTTCTTGGTGCTCTCGATTTCCATGAGTCGGAATTTTTCCGGCAAAAGCGGGAGGTTCGAAAGTCTCCAGCCGCCCTCGAAACCGGGGTAGGCGTCAAGTGGCGCCAAGGTAATCAGGTGACCCACGCACCAGGTGATGCAGTGGTTCTTGCCGATGAGGCAACCGTCCCCCTGCGTGAACTTTTCGCCTTCGATACGCTCGAGCATTGGCCTGTAATGCTGGTTTGCGACGGAGGGTTTTTCGGCAACGAGGAGAATCATGTTGTAAAAATTAGTAAATAAAAGGATTCCTCTAAAAATTCAATTTTTAATAATTTGATAAATCCACTTCGACTGCTCGCTGGATGTAGGCTCATAAATGCTTCTACGCTTTGGTTCTGCAAATCGCAAAAGCCCGATCGCATCAATGATTAAACAAGCTTGCCATCGCTCGATTCTACTCAAATTTTCTTAGCCACATCTGTTTAAGACGAATGTTGCAGAGGCAAATTTATTTGACTCTATGGATGAGTCGCACGGATGATGCTTTGTGTAAAGCCATTTTTAGAGGTTGCTTAAAAAATGATTTTAGACGGCTGATTTTGACATAAGAAGGGGGCGTCTTTTTGCTTCAAAAAAAGATGTTGTGCTGTATATGTAAAAAAAATGTATGTTAAAAAACATTTTACTGCTATATTCAAAAAAATACAGTATCTTTATAGATACCAATGACGTAGGGGCCTCGGGCCGAGCGTCATTGAAAGTTCCCTGTCGCCCCGGCAGGGGATTTTTTTTTGACTTTGATTTGTTAAATGTCAGCGTAAAGAATGCTTTTTTATTACACTTTTTTCCAGCCTGTGAAGGCGAATATTTCGCTTTTATCACGGGAAATATTGGATTCTTGTCCCTGCAAGGAAAACTGAATCCAATTTTTTTGCAAAGAAGACAATAATGTTAATTATGTTGTTCTAATTTTTGGTCGGGTGCAGAAAAAAAATTTTAGCAATATTTTTTAGCGAAGGAGATGTTTTTTTACCTTTCATATTCATTTTGTGGCGTTTCATCACATAGTTTTGAAAAGTTCATTTGAAAACTTGCCTTTACAATTCGTTTTTTTTATCTTTGGCGGCGGAATGTGTAGGTTTAGCTATGGAAACGAAAATAAAACTTTTTAATTTGCTGTCAGCTTTTGTCGGATTGACGCTTGCTGCTTGTGGGAGCGATTCTGGTTCGTCTCCTGTTAATGATGATGCGGGTTCCTGCGTAAATGCTTCTGTTGCTTGCCCTGCAAATTTGGAGGCTGGCTTCATTTGCGACGCCCGCGACGGCAAGATTTACAAGGTTGCAACCATCGGAAACCAGACGTGGCTTGCGCAGAACTTGAACTATTCTTCTTGCGAAATCGCATCCTCTAGCTGGTGCTATGACGGCGACGCAGCCAACTGCGAAAAGTACGGTCGCCTTTACAGCTGGACCGCCGCCGCTCACGTCGATGCGAGCTTCCAGAGAAAATATGCCGCCTTGGAAACTGGCGCCCAGGGGATATGCCCCGATGGGTTCAGGCTCCCGACCGAAGCGGATTGGGACGAACTGGAAGCTTTCGTGAAGACGGACAAGGGCTCCGTGAGTTCTTCTCTCCGCAGTGTTGCGGAATGGAATGACAACTCCGGCTACGTGGCGACGGATGCCTATGGGTTCTCCGCCTTGCCAAGCGGCTACAGATTCTCCAGTACGAGCTACATGAACCTTCATGAAAAGGCCACCTTCTGGACTGCCGAAGAGGATATGTCCGATATGGGTGGCGCCGGCTCTAACGCTTTGATTCGCAGCCTGGATTCCCGCTTCGATGATTTTGGCACCGGAAGCAAGCTCAAGGATGAAGGCCACGCCGTGCGCTGCATCAAAAAATAAGACCTTGCCAATGGATTGGCGATTTAATAACTTTATGAACATGAAAATGAAATTGAACCTTCGACTTCTACTTTGCATCGGCCATTCATGTGGAGCGAGGTTTTAGGTTGATTTCCAAGTTTGAATAGAATTTCACTTAAAAGGCCCGCTTCCAGTACGAAGCGGGTTCTTTTTTTAAGCTTGAAAATGCTATTTTTACGGCTGGAAAAATGACTTTGCGGCGGATGGATGGCGGCAAGGAGGTAAAAATGAGTAATAGGGGTTGCAAAATGGCAAATAGACAACCTTTCTTTTACGATGTCACGCTGCGTGACGGCAATCAGGCGCTCCCGAAGCCTTGGAATAATGCCCAGAAAAAGGACGTTTACCTGTTGCTTCTGAAACTCGGTGTGCAAGGCGCCGAAGTCGGCTTCCCGGCCTCGAGCGAAATGGATTTTGAATCGTGCATGGAAATCGCGAAGCTCACGGCCCAGATGGCTGCCGATGGTGACGAGGCTGCAAAGAACATTGTGGTTTCTGGTCTTGCCCGTTGCGTGGAAAGCGATATCCAACGCTGCTGGGAAGCTGTCCAGTATGCTCCGCGTCCGCGTATTCACACGTTCCTTGCGACAAGCCCGCTTTCCATGGAGCATGTGCTGCACCTGACCCCGGAACAGGTCAAGGAAAAGGCCGTGAAGTGCGTGGCGTTTGCGAAGTCCCTCGTGGGCGACAGGGGCGATGTGGAATTCAGCGCCGAACACTTTGGCGACTGCCTCGAAAACATGGATTTTGTGATTGATGTTTTGAAGGCTGTTGTGGAAGCCGGTGCTACGACGATCAACCTGCCGAATACGGTGGAACGCTACCGTCCGAAGCTGTATGTGGACCAGGTTCAGCAGGTGTGCGAGGCCTTGCCGAAGAACATCACGATTTCTGTGCATTGCCACAACGACCTCGGCATGGCGACCGCCGCTACCGTCGAAAGCTTCTTCGTGGGCGCAACGCAGCTCGAAGTGGCCCTGAACGGCCTTGGCGAACGCTGCGGCAACACGAACCTGTACGAGGTGGCCGTTGGCCTGCACAATTCCGGCGTGAATACGGGCCTGCACCTGGAACGCATTTATGAAACCGCCATTTTAATTAGCCACTGGAGCGGCATCAGCATTTACAACCGCGCACCGCTCATTGGCGCCGAAGCCATCGTTCACCGCAGCGGCATCCACCAGGACGGCGCTTCGAAGACGAAGGACATGAAGAAGGGCGCCTACCGCCCAATTGACTACTCCATCATTGGAAGAAACCAGAACGACGCCTTGAGCTTCACAAGCCAGAGCGGTCGCACCGCCGTATATGAAATCGTGACGAAGTTCGGCTACAAGATGACCTTGCAGGAAGCCGCGGCCTTGCAGCCGCTGCTCAAGGCCTTGAGCGAAAAGGAAGGCGAACTCTGCGCCGATCGCGTGCTGGACGTGTTCCGCGAAAAGTTCGTGAACGTGAACGGCCGCCTGATTTTCAACAACATCGAAGTCGTGCCCGACGAAAACCGCTTCATCTTCCACTTCAAGAAGGACGGCGAAGCCATAGTCAAGTCCGTGACTGCGGAAGGTCCAATCGAAGCTGGTCTTATGCTGATGCGCGAAATCGGCATGCCGGTGGAACTTGTGAAGTATCGCCAGCTTGTGGTGCCCGAAAGCGACAAGGTCTGGGCAGGTCGCGGTCTCAGCCGCATGCTCTTGAAGGTGAACGACATGGAAGTCGAGGGTCGTGGCGTTTCGAGCGATACTTTGAAGGCGAACATGCGCGCCCTCTTCGGTGGCGTGAATTTGCTGTACAAGTAGGGAAAAATCTTTGATTTGTATCAATTCTTATCCCCTTTGGGGAGAATCCAAAGCAACATTCAATCTCGTAATTCATAATTCATCCTTGATTCTCTCTTCGAGCCTCCAGAATGACCGTTTTCGGCCCCGTCATCCCGTGCCCATCCCCTTTAGGGCCCTGTCATCCCGTGCACCGACACGGGATCCCCTCGCTGCATCCCTAACGCATCTCGCTTCAGAATAAAACTGCGGCGAAGCCGCCTCACTTTCATCTCATAACTTATAACTCATAATTCATAACTCAAGCCCGCCCCACGCGAAGCGCCAAACTATTACCTACTGCTTACTGTCTACAGCCTACTTCCTACTAAAAGTCATATCTTTGATTTGAATCAATTCTTATCCCCTTTGGGGAGGAGCCAAAGCAATATTTAATCTCATACTTCATACTTCATACTTCATAACTCATTCTTCACCCTAGATTC
>JAZLIJ010000061.1:0-2504 GCA_045617325.1 Fibrobacter sp. | reverse complement strand
GCCAACTTCCCTATCTTCTGCGTGGACATCTATCGCGTAGAAAGCGGTTTGCTGCCAAATAATCATGTAAACGATCTTTCTGGAAGTAATACTAGAGATACCATTGTTTCGATCATTCGAAACTTCCTGGACAAATTCGACAGTGCCTTAGTTGCGTTCATCGACACATCGACCGACAGTAAGGGGCGGGCAAGACACAGGCTTTTTCAGTCCTGGTTCCGTATGTATGGCGAAAACGAATTTACCATCACCCCAAGAGAAATTTTCTTTAGCGAAACAGAGTCCTATTCGTTCTTGATTATCCGCAAGTCTTATGCAAACGCAGATTCCATAATCGAGGCTTTTGATAACTTTATTAAGCTGGCCAATGAGACTGATGACTAGCGTTTTGCGTTAGGGATGGTTACCCGTATGGGCCGAGACTCGCGTAGCGCGGCTCGGTGAGCGAAGCGAATACAGCCCGACCCCGGCCCGTTTTGAACATGCCTGGAACTGGATTGCCGCGCTTCGCTCGCAATGACACGAAGGGCCGGGGGAACGCCCAAAAATGGAGACGCATGGGAGTGCGCTTGTGCCACGCCCGAAAGTCACAAATTCTAGGTGTTTTTGGGGTGTCTGAATAAAGCGCTGTTGACTTTGGGGGAATAAATTGGTATAATTAGCCAAGGGGGTCAATAATAGAATTGTATATTAAGAGCGTTGTCATGGAGGCCTTATGCCAGAAGTTATGTCTGTTTACGAGTCCTTGCCTTTAGCAGCAAAACAAGAAATAAATGATTTCATTTATTTTGTTGCAGCTCGTGTAAAATTCGCAGAAAAAGAAGCGACCTCCTCAAAGAAAATGGATGCCTTCAAGGGTTTGCTAAAGTTCAAAGGTTGCATTCCCCAGACATTCGACGCCGATGCCGAACTTGAAAACGCCAGAATGGAAAAGTACGGCAAATGAAAGTTTTAATCGATACAAATGTGCTTATTGATTTTCTGCAACAGCGAGAAAGTTTTGCCGATGCTGAGCAGATTTTGTCTCGTTGTGCCCAAGACCAAATCCAGGGTTTTGTAGCAGCACATTCCATTCCAAACATGTTCTTCATCTTACGAAAATTCTGCAGTGAAGAACAAAGGCGAAACTTGCTACTGTTCATCGTTAATCTGCTTCAAGTTGTACCGATTGACTCACGGAAAATTGAAGCGGCCCTGACAAACTCGAAATTCAAGGATTTTGAAGATTGTCTGCAAGACGAATGCGCTGCAGAAATAAATGCAGATTTCATTATCACACGAAATATCGATGATTTTGCAAACAGCAAGATCAAACCCATTTTGCCCGGCGATTTCCTGAAAACGCCCCTCTGAAAATTTTTGCGTTAGGGATGGAAGCCGGCCACGGTGGGAGCTTCGCTCCTTGACTTTTCGCCTCGGCAATGACTATGCAAGCATAGTCGCTGCACTCGGCTCTGGGTCAATCGGACTCGCGCGGCGCTTGGCTTGTGATGTTGCCTAGAGCGCGAGGCTGAACGGACGGGGAGCGGAGCGAGCCGATAACGCGACAGCCCGACCCCGGCGGCGGTTCTGTTGTGCGTGTCCCGGGAGCCGGGGGAACGCCCAAAAGTCGAGAACAACACGAACACTGTTCATACTGCCAAAACGCATGAGAGTGTGCTTGCGCCACGCCCGAATGTCAAATGTAGGATGAGTTTCGAAGCTCACTATGGGCTGGTGACGATTCATCCGTGGGCCGACGGTTTGTAGAGTTTATGATGAATTCCATGGCAAGGAACCTTGAAAATGAAATCCAGGCCTTTCTTCGCACCACGGAAATGGGGGGAGAAAGTCTCGAAATGGGGGGAGAAAACAGGAAACGGGGGGAGAAAACCAGCTTGCAGATTCTTTCCACCCTAAGGAACAACCCCCGAATGACCACTGCGGAACTGGCCTCTGTTGTCGGAATATCTCCGAAAGCGGTGGAAAAGCAAATCGCAAGACTCAAGAAGGGCGGAAAACTCCTGCGTATCGGCCCCGACAAGGGCGGTTACTGGGAAGTGCCTTAGGCGGTTCTGTTGTGCGTGTCCCGGGGGCCGGGGGAACGGCCACTTGACGAATATTGAATATTTGTGTATATTATTTTGAAAAAGTTATCATAAATATTCATCACTATGTCAGAGAAATCGAAAGTTCTAGATCTTGCAACAAAGCAAAATGGCGTTGTTACTGCAAAAGACGCGGCTCTTCTCGGAATTCCGTGCAGAGCGTTATTTGACTGTGTTAAAGACGGTATGCTGCTTCGAGACAATCGTGGCGTGTACATAGTACCAGACCATTTTTCCGACGAGTTCCTTACCGCCCAATACAAGTATCCAAAGGGCGTTTTTGCGTTCAACACGGCACTCTATCTATGGGGTCTTAGCGACCGTGTTCCACAACAATTGGAAATGACATTCCCAAAGGGGTACAACACGTCTGCCGCAAAAAAATTCGGCATTGCCTGCAAAATCCTAGTACAAGAC
>JAZLIJ010000060.1:0-1123 GCA_045617325.1 Fibrobacter sp. | reverse complement strand
TCGGCACCCTGGCCAAGAATACCCTTGCGGGGGAAGAAAATGGCCTTGCCCTGTTCAGAGAGCATATCGAGGACCTTGCAGCCGTTTGCGGAAAGTTCGGCGTTCAAGGCAACTGCGAGAGGATTGTAGTTCATTTTTCGTTTCCTGTTGAAAAATTGATTTTTTAGCGGGAGAAAGATAATTTTTTTTGCCCCTACTCGCAAGGTAGGAGTGGACTTCCGCGAACTCAAAAACAGCCAAAAAACGGCAAAAAAATGTTCTGCTTTTTCACAAACCGTAATACAATATTTGTTTGTAAGAAAAATGTGATTTTTAAGTTGGGTGGTTAAAAAAACTTGCTTTTTTATCTTGTCCCCCCTTGCCTAAAAATTTTAAATACCTAGCTTTATGCCTGTCCAGTCGACGACCCCGGGAAAACATCCTGAAAGCCGCCCCCTAAGGCAAATCAGGCAACTCGGGGCAATGGCGCCCTGCTAGAGCCTCCAAACAGAAGGCAATGATGGACATCAAAATTTTGCCGCAACCCGACGATGTCACCTGCGGCCCCACGAGCTTGCATGCCGTGTACGAGTATCTTGGTTACAAGATTCCCCTTAAAAAGTTGATTTCTGAAATTGAGTTCCTGGAAGAAGGTGGCACTCTCGGGGTATTCCTGGGAATTGACGCACTGAAACGCAGTTTCAAGGCGACCATCCATTCTTACAATCTCAAAATTTTCGACCCTACCTGGAGCGGGTTGAAAATGCCTGAACTTCGGGAAAAGCTAATGCAGTTGCGCCGTACAAAGACTGCTCCGAAACTGCGCAAGGCCATCGAGGCGTACATCCGGTTTATCGACTTGGGCGGAACCGTCGCCATGACAGACTTGCGGGCGGCCATGTTCCAGAAATACTTTAAGAAAGGCGTGCCTGTTCTTTGCGGGCTTTCCGCCACATACCTTTACCAGTGCATGCGCGAATACACCAACGATGAGGATAAATCCGTCTTTGACGATATTCACGGGGATCCCTGCGGCCATTTTGTGGTGGCGTACGGTTTAGATGAAAACAAGCAGTTCCTGGTAGCGGATCCGGACTGTTCCAATCCCCTTCATAAAAGTCCCTATTACAAGGTGGACAAATTC
>JAZLIJ010000059.1:0-24773 GCA_045617325.1 Fibrobacter sp. | reverse complement strand
CCGAACGTCCCTACCAAGTACGGTAACTTCAAGGCTTACGCCTACCGCAGCAGTACCGACGGCGTGGAACATGTGGCCTGGGTCGCAGGGAATCCCGACTTCAGCAAGCCTGTGTATGTGCGCGTCCATAGTGAATGCCTCACGGGCGATATCTTTGGCAGTATGCGCTGCGACTGCGGCGAACAGCTGCATGCGTCGATGAAGTTCATCGGCGAACATGGGGGAGTGCTCCTCTACATGCGCGGCCAGGAAGGTCGTGGCATCGGCCTTTGCAACAAGCTTCGAGCCTACGGATTGCAGGAGAAGGGCCTTGATACGGTTGAGGCTAACCACCACCTTGGGTTCAAGTCCGACTTGCGCCAGTACGGTACGGGCGCCCAGATCTTGGCGGACCTCGGCGTGAAGCAGATGCGTCTTCTGACGAACAATCCGAGCAAGATTACCGGCATTTCCGGTTACGGTCTCGAAATCGTGGAACGTGTCCCCATCGAGGTGAAGCCGAACAAGGTGAACCGCTATTACTTGCAGACCAAGAAAGACAAGATGGGCCATGATCTCAAGCTCGACGAAGCGGACCATGGCGCCGCAGAAGTTTTAGATGAAGGAAAGTGACATGAAGGAACTGAAAAATTCTCTCAATGGAAACGGCATGAAGGTGGCTATCGCTGTTGCCCGCTTCAACGAAGTGGTGACGGACAAGCTGCTTGAAGGTGCTGTACGTCAACTTGAAACGCTCGGTGTCGCCAATGACGACATCACGGTCGCTCATGTTCCGGGGGCTTTTGAACTGCCTGGCGTTTGTCGCAAGTTCGTCGATTCCGGCAAGTTCGATGCCGTCATCGCCCTTGGCGCCGTGATTCGCGGCGAAACAAGCCACTACGACGTGGTTGTGAATGCTTCTACAGGCGGCATCGCAAGTCTTGCTGCTGAAGGCAAAATTCCTGTAATCCTCGGAATCCTCACGACCGATACCGTGGACCAGGCGATGAACCGCGCAGGCCTCAAGGCCGGGAACCTCGGCTGCAGCTGGGCAAGCACCGCCGTCGAGATGGTGAACCTTTATAAACAATTGAACAAGTAACATTCGGGAAAAAAATGGCAACAGTAAGTTTTAGACCAGCCCGCGTATTTGCAATGCAGTTGCTGTACGCTATGGAAATAACAGGTGCAACCGCCGGTGACTGTCTCCCCGGCATCCTGGAAGCGCAACCGCTTCATGATGAACAGAAAAAGTACGGCATGAAACTTGTCGACCTGGTGCAGGCGCACAAGGAAGAACTCGACGAGCATATCAAGGCTGCTACGGTGCACTGGGAAATCGACCGCATGGCGAAACTTGATAGGATTATTGTTCGCATCGCGCTCGCTGAACTTTTGTATGTTGCCGACATCCCGATGAAGGTTGCGATTTCAGAAGCCATCCAGGTGGCCTCCAAGTACAGCACGGACAATTCCGGTTCGTTTGTCAATGGTCTTTTGGCTGGCTTTTTGCAGAAGCAGAATCTTGTAACTAACCCCACTAAGAAGGATAACTAATCGTGTTTAACATTAAAGAAAAGTGGCTGAAGCACATTTTTGCAGGCATAACCTGCTTTGTCGCCTTGATTATTTACGCCTTGACGATGGCTCCGACCGTGAGCTTCTGGGATTGCGGCGAGTTTGTCGCTTGCGCCAATACGCTTGGCATTCCGCATCCTCCTGGAACGCCGTTCTTCGTGTTCCTCGCTCGTGCTGTTATCGTGCTTCTCCCGTTCGTGGGGGAAATCGCAAAGCGTGTGAACTACATCTCCGTGGTGAGTTCCGCGGCGACGGTCTATGTGACTGCGCTCTTCGCCTGGGAACTGCTTGCGACTGTCCTCGATTCCAGAAAGACGACAGTCATGAAGAATGGCGAAACTATTGTTGATAGGCTCGCCGACAAGATTACGGGCAAGACGCGCACGTTTGTTCTCGGAACATCCGCTCTGGTTGCCGGTTTCCTTCTGACTTTTTCTGACACCTTCTGGTTTAATGCGGTCGAAGCCGAAGTTTACGGTATCGCCATGTTCATCTTGATGCTTGTCTCTTATCTCGGTCTCGTGTGGTACAAGAAGCGCGATGACGAAGAGAGCAGCGACAAGATTCTCATCTTTATCTGCTATATCGCATTCCTCGGCGTGGGCGCCCACCTTTACACGATGCTTACGGTTCCTGCCGTATTCGCCTTGCTTCTGATTGCTCAGCCTCGCAAGATTGCGGAACGCATTCCCGTCTGGATTACGGGTACGCTTCTCTGCTCCGTGATTTACATGGTGTCCGCCTTCATCGAAATTTCCCTTGTCTGCCTGGTCGCTCTTTCCGTAATCGTCTTTGTTCCTGCGATTTCTGAAAAGTTCAGACCGCGTGTGAACCATGCGTTCAAGCTGTCACTTGCGTTTACCTTCTTTGCGCTTCTTGGCTACAGCACGCATCTTTACATTCCTATTCGTTCCGAGTTGAACCCGACCATCGACGAAAACAATCCGGAAATCAACATTCGCGACGACCAGGGCAACTTGCAGCTTGGCAACCTCTTCAAGGGTGAAAACTGGAATGCCTTCAACGCCTTTATCGAACGTAAGCAGTACGGCTCCGAGAGCATGATTGAACGTGCTTTCTATCGTCGTTCGCAACTTGCTCACCAACTCTTCTCCTTCCCGAGCATGAGCTATGGTGGCTACCAGACGGCTCAGTACCTGCCTTACAAGGTGGGCGGCGTAAATTACGCAAATGGCGTCTACGCGTTCGACCCCTCTGAAAATGAACCGCTGGAACGTCTTGGACTCAAGTTCAAAACCCAGATGTCCATGTTCGGTGACAATATCCCGGTACAGTTCCTTATTTTCGCTATTTTCAACGGACTTCTCATTCTGGTATGTCGCTTTGTCTGGAAGCGTAACAGGGATGTGGGTCTTTTCCTCTCCTTGCTCTACGGTCTCTGCTCGCTGGGTCTCCTGTTCTACATCAACTTCGCCGATGGCACCCGCATGGAACAGCGCGACCGCGACTACTGGGTCTCCGTGATGACGCGTAACGTGGGCGACCTGAACCGCAGTGGAGCGGCCATTGCTTCTGTCCCGGATCCGAACGAATTGATTGACTTGCGTCAGAAGATTGAAAATGGCAAGATGCGCGTAGAATTCATGCGTGAACACAATATGCCTGTCGAAAAGATTTCCGCTGTCGAAAGGGAAATCGACGGTTACCAGAAGACGACCGCCTGGCAGAGTTGGCGCAAGATTGAAGCCGGTTTTGCCCAGGTTGGACAGCGTGCACCGTTCCCGGAGGCAGTCCACATGGAAGTCCGCGAACGTGATTACTTCTACACGCCGGCGTTCATCTTCATGAGCATGATGTTCGGTATCGGTGCTGGTATTCTGGTGTTCCTTGCCGCAACGACCGCTTCCTATGCAACGTTTATGGCTCCGATTGCTGCTGTGCTTGTCGCCGTGTCGTTCCTCGTGCCCTGCATCTCGAACTACAAGGAGCATGACCGCTCCGGCCTCTGGGTCCCTTGGGATTACGCCTACAACCTCTTGAACAGCTGCCGCCCGAACGCCATCCTCTTTACGAACGGCGATAACGACACCTTCCCACTGTGGTTTGCACAGGAAGTTGCTGGCATCCGTAAGGACGTGCGCGTGGTGAACCTTTCCCTGGGCAACACCGACTGGTACATCAAGCAGATGCTTGACAACGAGCCGATTCTGAAACTCAGCTACGACAAGGAAGCGATTGACCGCGACATGGTGCTGGATAACAGCAGCGCAAGCAACCCGAACCACTCTACTTCTACTTGGTTGAACAAGGCTGAACGCTTGATTCCGCAGCTCAAGAGTCGCATCGACCAGATGGAAAATTCCGGTTCGCTTTCTGCGGCTGATTCCGCCAAACTGTTACAGTTCAAGGTGCATTATCAAGTGTGGGATGCCTTCCGTGATTGGGTCAAGCGTACACGCAGCGGCCTTATGCTCACGCAGCATAAGCTGGTTATCGACCTTGCTCTTCAGAACATGGACAAGCCGATTGAAATTTCGACGACCGTTGGTACTTCGAATTTTATGGGCCTTGAAAAGTACATGGTTCAGGAAGGTCTTGTGTACCACTTTATGAAGGGTGACCTTACTCCGAAGCGTAATGCTTTTGACGCTGCTTATACCGCAGGCTTGATTGATAGCGTCTACAAGTTCCGTGGCCTTGGCGATGGCACAGCTTTCATCAATTCTGAAACGGAACGCTTGCTCAGCAGCTATGTATCGCTTTACTTGCAGATTTCCTTTGAAGCTCGTGAAAAAATTTCGACGCTTCTTCAGACGGATGCTGTTGCAAATAAGGCCGAAGCGGATAGCCTCGCTCTTAATGCTGCCAAGTATCTGAAGCTCGGTATGAAGCAGTTCCCGAGGGAATGGCGTAACTATTGGGCTGCAGCGTTTGTTTACGAAGCTGTCGGTATGAAGAAGGAAGCGATTGAAGCCTTGGATGAAGGCCTCAAGAACATTCCTGCATACGATGAAGGTGGCCGCATGCGTCTTACGATGAGCAAAAATAGCATCGGGACTGCGGAAAAGAAAGCTGAGTAATGCTTAATTTTTTGCTGAGTTAGATTGAGGTCGCAAATGGATTTGAGTCTGGTTGTCCCGGTTAAGGAAGAACGCGAAAATCTTCCGGAACTGATGAAAGAGATTTGGGCTGCAATTGAACCGATGGGGTTCAGTTTCGAGGTTATCGTTATAGACGATGGAAGCCGCGATGACACTTGGGATGTCATTAGGAAGCTTTCGTTTGAATATGGCGATAAGCAGCGCTCGTCTTTCAGCGCATATAAGTTCCAGTTCAACTGCGGCAAGGCCGCTGCCCTTGCTCTTGGTTTTTCCAAGGCGAGGGGGCGCTATGTCGCCACTTTGGACGGGGACTTGCAGGATGATCCGCAGGAAATCCCGAAGATGATTAAGATTTTGGAAAGTGGCTACGATCTCGTGTCGGGGTGGAAAATCCGTCGCCTCGATCCGTGGCACAAGACGTGGCCTTCCAAGTTGTTCAATCTGACTGTGTCCGCCGTCTGTGGTCAGCGTCTCCATGATTTTAACTGCGGCATCAAGGCGTATCGGAGTTCCGTGGTTCGCTTCATTCAGCTTTATGGCGATTATCACCGCTTTATCCCCGTGATGGCCAAGTGGCAGGGTTTCCGCATTACGGAAATGCCTGTCGCGCACAGGGCGAGAGTCCATGGTGTTTCGAAGTATGGTGTTTCGCGTCTGGTGAGCGGTTTCTTGGATTTGATTTCGCTCATGTTCATGCGAAGCTTTTCTGCAAAGCCGCTTCATTTCTTCGGCTTGATTGGTCTTATCTTCTTCGTCCTGGGAATGGCTGTCTGCGGTTACTTTGGTGTAGAATGGCTGCAAACAAAGGAGATGCATGTTCGCCCGCTGCTTCTTGCTGGCGGTTTTTCGCTTATCATGAGCGTACAGTTCTTTTCGCTTGGTTTGCTTGGTGAAATGATGAATGGCAGTAAAAAACAGACATATCCTGTGGCCGAGGTCGTTGGCTGCGAATAAAAAGTGTACTTTTTGTATGTGTTTTTGAGGTGAATGTATGGAGTTCCCTAAGAGTCTAGTGATTGTTCCTACCTATAATGAAAAGGAGAATATTCTCCTAATCATATCTGCGATTCTGGAACAGAATACTTGTTTAGAAGTCCTTGTGGTCGATGATGGTTCTCCTGATGGTACTGGAGACATGGTTGCCGCTGAATCTGAAAAGAATCCTCGCGTCCATTTGATTCGCCGCAAGGGCAAGATGGGACTTGGTTCTGCCTATGTGACGGGCTTCAAGTGGGCTCTTGAACGCGATTACGAGCGCATTTTTGAAATGGATGCCGATTTTAGCCATTCACCTTCGGATTTGAATCGCTTTCTTGAAACTGCGGAAGACGCGGACTTGGTTCTTGGGAGTCGTTACTTGAAACGTCGTATCAGCGTCGTGAACTGGGATTTGCATCGCCTCATTTTAAGCTATGGCGCGAATGTCTATACGCGTATTGCAACAGGCCTTCCGATTAGTGATGCAACAGGCGGCTTCAAGTGCTTCCGTCGTTCCGCCCTGGAAGCTTTGAATCTAGACAAGATGAAAAGTGACGGTTACTGCTTTCAGATTGAGACAACGTTTAAAATTTGGAAGAAGGGCCTTACTGTGAAGGAAATTCCGATTGTATTTACCGACCGCACTCGTGGAACTTCCAAGATGAGTGGTGGAATTATTTCGGAAGCCTTTTTCCTCGTATTGAAACTTCGCCTCGGACTTGCATAATGGAATCAAAAGACTTCTCCTGTACCATTATCATTATCGCATACAATTCCTGCGACTTCATTCCTGCTTGTTTAAAATCCGTCCGTGATGCATGCGATGGTATTGATTCGCAAGTCATTGTGCTTGACAATGGCTCCACAGAACCTATTCTGCCCGAAATCAAGAACTTCTTTCCTGAAGTGGAATGGGTTGATTCCAAGGAGAACCTCGGCTTCGGCAAAGGCTGCAATCTTGCCGAAAAGTCCGCAACGAAGCCGTATCTTTTTTTCATTAATCCAGATACGATTATTTCGAAGAATGCTTTTCGCGAAATGCTCGCCTTTATGCACGAGCATCCGGAAGCGGGCACGGTGGACTGCCGCATCCTGAACGAGGACGGCTCTCTGCAGTGGGCCTGCCGCCGTTCGTTCCCGACCCCGATTTCCGCCATTTCGAAAACGATTGGCCTTGCAACGCTTTTCCCGAAGAATAAGACGCTCGCCTCGTACAACATGACGTATGCCGACCCGGATGAAATGACGGAAGTCGATGCGGTTAGCGGCTCGTTCTTCTGTATCCGCAGGGAACTGTACGAACAGCTCCATGGCTTCGACGAAGATTTCTTCATGTATGGCGAGGACTTGGATCTTTGTTTCCGCACTAAGGAAGCTGGGTTCAAGAACTACTACACCCCTGTAACCAATATTCTTCATTTCAAGGGCCAGAGCTGCAAGACGCGTCGCTGGAAATCCTATGTGGACTTTTACCATGCGATGATGATTTTTGTCAAAAAGCACAAGAATCTTTATAGGGTCCCATATTTCCTTGTTGCTTTCGGTATTCTTTTTGCCGCTTTTGTGGGCGTGTTCTCTCGCCTGATTCCGCAATTTTGGAAGATTTTCCTCGACTTGGGCGTGGTCGTCTTGTGGACCCTGGTTTTCCTCAACTACGAAACTTTGGGACCGGCTGTCGGAAATGTCATTGTAGAATCTGTTCATGGTATAATGGATTTCGGCCTTTTCGAAGATTGGTGGCTTGTGGGCATTGTTGCCATTGTGAATGTTCTGTTTCTTGTGTTTCGAGGTGAGTATGCCAGTTCAAGCTTGAAGGGGGAACGTTTTATTCGTTACTTGCTTCCGTTGAATCTTGTGGCGACAGTGGCGTATGTCGCGTTCAGGCTTACTACGCAGAAGCCGATTCTTCCATTGAACGAGTTGCCTTACGATTTGATTGGTTTTGGTGGGCATTGGGGGTTGACGGTCTGCTTATTCTCGCTTCTCATTCCCTTTGCTCTTTTGGCATGGCGCCGCCTCGCATTTTGGATTAACTATTTCTATCGCATTTTTGCCAAAAAGCGTCATCGTTCCATCTTGCTAGGTGGTCGCGAGGATTCGCTGAATAACTGGTTTGACCATTATAACGTAATCCCGGGGATTGAAATTCTTGGCTGCGTTAGCGGTGAGACTAAAAATGTGACTGAAAATAACCGCCAGCATCTGTTGGGCGATGTCAACGACATGGAATCCATCTGTAACAGGACTGGATGCCGTGAATTGCTTGTTGTTTCAAATTTTTCAGGTTATAGGGAACCTTTTGACATAGATTGGCTGGATAAATTGGGTATGCGAGTGTTTTTGCTCATTGGAAATGGCAAAAATGCGAATTTTGCCCTTGTAAATCTCAAATATCTACGTTAAAACGTTACTTTTCTTGAAAAATGATGTTATTTTTTGTTTAAGTAGTTGTTTTAAAAGGTCTTATGTTCGATTCTTCCTTATTGAATATTCTCTGCTGTCCTGTAACAAGACAGCCGTTGTCCTTGGCAGACGATGAATGCCTTGCCATGTTGAATGCTGCCATTGAAGCTGGCCGTTTAAAAAATGTTGCCGGTGAAAAGATTACGGAATTATTGACCGAAGCTCTCGTAACAGAGGATAAATCAAAGGTTTATCTTATTCGTGAGGGTATACCTGTTCTTTTGGCTGACGAAGCGGTCGCGCTTCCTCTGGGGGATAAATGAAGGTAACACTGGAATCTCTGAAAAAAGCGGTAAAAAAGAAGAAAGGACGCTCCATGGCGTTTGCCTGGTTGGCTGATTTTCAACATGCTTCAGGCGATTTTGATGGCGCGTTGAAGAATATTGAAAATGGTTTGTCTATCTATCCGAACGATATTCCTGCATTGCTGGTTCGTTCTAAGATTTTGTTCGACAAAAAGGATTATGCCGGTTGTGTCAGGGAATGCTTGAATGTCCTGAATAAAGACCCGTTCTGCCTTTCTGCTCAGAAAAGGCTTGGCGACGCTTATGATAAGCTTGGCAAGACCGATGACCGCAACAAAAGCTATCGTCGTGTTCATGACATGGATCCTTTGGATGATTTTTGGAAAGAGGAATACGATGTTGTTTCCGAAGAGGTTCCAGAGGTTGATGTAACTCCTGCGGCCTCGACTTCTACCGGTCGTTTCGCCTCTCCGCTTCCTGCTGAAGATGACCCGTTTGCAGCCCTTTCCAAGGGTATTGAAAGTGCCGATTCCATTGAGGATGAATCCCTGGATGCTTTGCAGGAAACTTTGAATCAGGCTTTGGCGCAGACAGATAATACAGAAGACTCTGTTGCGGAAGAACTGTCTGCAACCAACGAACTCTCTGGGAGCGATCTCAGCAGCGCCTTCTCGAATATCTTTGGCGATGATGATTCTGAAACAACTCGCTCGAATGATTCTCCGTTCTCTCGTAAAGCTGCAGAAAGTGCTCCAGGTGAAAATAGTGTGGCTGCTCCTGCCGCCATGACTGGTGATGTGCCTCTTGAGGAAAACTCTCAGGGCTTGGGTGAAGCTTTTGGCTCTATTTTTGGAAATGACGATCTTCCCGAGGAAAATTCCGGGGATGGCTTATTTCAGAAGTCTAGTGAAGCTTCTAGCGGCTCGGACGAAGTTTTTGGGGCGTTTGGCGGTGGTGATGAAGTAGCTGCTTCTGCTGCAGAAACCGCTGATAAGCCGCAGAGTGTCGATGACGCCTTTGGCTCCATTTTTGGCGATGACGATCTCCCAGAAGAAAAGCCTGCTGAAACTAGTGGCATGTTTGACAAGTCTGCATCTTCGGACATGTCTTTCAGTGAACCAGCTCCTGCTGCGGAAACTCCTGTAGCCGATAAGCCGCAGAGTGTCGATGACGCCTTTGGCTCCATTTTTGGCGATGACGATCTCCCAGAAGAAAAGCCTGTTGCAGAAGCTTCGACGGAAAACAGCTCTTTTAGTGATTCTGCTGAAGCCGGCTTCCCATTTGATGAACCTGCGGCGACACCAGCTGCTTCCGCTCCGGCCGAGGAATCTGGCGCTGTGGATAATGCATTCTCTTCGATGTTCGGTGATGACGATCTCCCAGAAGAAAAGCCCGCAGAAAGTGTCGGAGGAATGTTTGACAAGTCCGCCGATGAGTCTCTGTCCTTGGGCGAACCTGCTACAGCGACAGCATCTGCTTCCGAATCTGTGGAAAAATCGGATGTTGCAAATGAAATTGGTGGCGCCTTTGCTTCAATGTTCGGCGGCGATGATAATTCTGATTCACTGGATGTTCCTGCTGAAGGTAATTCTAGCCAGGAATCGACTGGAGCGTTGTTTGAAGAATCTGTGAATGCTCAATCTGCTGAAGCGCCATCCGCTGACTTGGATTCTCTAAATTCCGAGGTATCTGGAGCTTTCAAGGGCTTGTTTGACTCTGATGACGATAACCTTTCTGACGAAAGCGCTCCGAATAATAGTGGTGTCGATTTCCTCATGTCTGGTGATTCCGATGATGAAGTTGCTGCAAGTCTTATCAAAGATCCTGAAGCTCCGCTGGATCGTGGTGCCGTGGATTTAGACGATAGCCTGAATACTCGAACCTTGGCCGATATTTATATGGAACAAGGTGTTTATGGCAAGGCTTTGGAAATTTATCAGGATTTGCTGAAGCGCGAACCCGATAATGCTGAAATCAAGAGCAAGTATGCCCAGGTTCAGAAGCTTTATCGCGAAAAATTCGGGGAAAATTTGAATGGCTGAACTTCGCATTGAGCATTTGTTGCGTGAAATGGTTAATCGCAACGCTTCCGACTTGCATATTCGTGTTGGAGTTCCGCCAGTTTATCGTATTAACGGCTCTTTACAGCGTGTTTTTGAGACTAAAGTCGATTCATCCATGATGGATTCATTCCTTGATGATATCATGAATCGCGATCAGAAACAGCGCTTTGAAACGAACAAGGAATGCGACTTTGCCGTGGGTGCTCGTGACATGGGACGTTTCCGCGTCAATGTGTTTCGTCAGCGCGGTACGATTGCTATTGTGATTCGTCATATCAAGGCGAAAATCCCCGCTTTTGAGGATTTGCATTTGCCTGAAATAGTTCGCGATTTGGCTCTTACCAAGCGTGGACTTATCCTTGTTACGGGAACGACTGGTTCTGGAAAATCAACGACTTTGGCTTCCATGATTGATTACATCAACCAGAAGGAGTCGGTGAATATTATTACTGTCGAAGACCCGGTTGAATACTTGTATAAAGATAATTTGGCGATTATTTCCCAGCGTGAAATTGGCGTGGATACGCTTTCTTATGCAAACGCATTGCGTGCGGCTCTTCGTCAGGATCCGGATGTGCTTCTTGTGGGCGAAATTCGTGACTTGGAAACGATGCAGATTGCCTTGACTGCTGCTGATACTGGTCACATGGTATTTGCTACTATCCATACGACGAATGCTACTGAGACAATCCATCGTGTGCTTTCTATGTATCCTCCGCACCAGCACGAAGAAGTCCGTTTGCTTTTGGCGGAAGTTTTGGCGGGGATTATTTCGCTTCGCTTGCTTCCGTCCAAGGATGGCAAGGGGCGTGTTCCGGCTGCTGAAATTCTTGTCAATACTGGTGCTATCAAGGAATATCTGCAAGATAAGGATAAGATTGAAATGGTGGAACAGGCTATTGCCGAGGGCCACATGCAGTATCATAGCCAAACATTTGACCAGGCTTTGTTCGATATGTATAAGAACGAGCAGATTAGCCTTGAAGTTGCAATGAATGCGGCGACAAATCCGGATGACTTTGACCTTAAGGTTCGCGGTATTTCCGGTACATCTGAACGTAGCTGGATGTAATTTATCCTAAATCTTAATTTTAAAAAGGATGGTTTTCCGTCCTTTTTTTTGTTGTTTGTCTTTACAATTAAGAAAAGTTTACATTGGGCTGGTGATTTAGCTTAAAAAATATATTCTCTTGCATAGGATGAATTATGTCCTATGTTTAGGAGTAAGAATATGAAAATGTCTAAAATCTTTAATTCGTGCATTGCGTTGGCATTCGGTCTGTGTGTCTCCAATGCATTGGCGGATCCTTGTAGCGAACAGGGTGGGCACTCCGGTAACGGAAAAACAACGCAGGGGCAGAACAACTCGAGTGTTACAGGTAATATCGGTTCTACCGGTTACCACTATGAAATTTGGTACCAAGGTGGCAACAACAGCATGACGTACTATGATGATGGTACGTTCAAGGCTTCCTGGAATGGTACGAACGACTTCCTTGCCCGTGTCGGTTTCAAGTACAATGAGGACAAGACTCATAGCCAAATTGGCCAGCTTGATGCCGAATTCAAGTTCACCAAGCAGGGAAGCGCCGGTGGCTATTCTTACATCGGTATTTACGGCTGGACGGTGAATCCGCTGGTCGAATACTACATCGTCGATGACTGGTTCAATAAGCCGGGGGCCTATCTCGGTCAGAAGAAAGGTGAAATCACCATCGATGGCGACACATACGATATTTACCAGAACACCCGTAACCAGCAGCCTTCCATCAAGGGCACTTCCACCTTCCCGCAGTACTTCAGCGTGCGTCGTAACGCTCGCCAGTGCGGCCATATCGACTTGACTGCTCACTTCAAGAAGTGGGAAAGCCTTGGCATGCAGATGGGTAAGATGTACGAAGCCAAATTCCTTGTTGAAGCTGGTGGCGGCTCGGGTAGCTTCGATGCGACCTACTTCAAGATGACTGCTGGTGGCAGCGGTGACACGCCGAAGTCCAGCTCTTCTGTGAAGGATAATCCGAAGTCTAGTTCTTCTGTAAAGACTTCTACAGGTGGCAAGGACGCTTGCAAGGACGAAATGTCTAAGCCGCGTGGAAGCTCCCATAACGTGAACGGCAACCAGACAGGTTCCATCAGCGGTACGCCGTGGGGCTTTGAACAGTGGTCTGCCGGTGGTTCTAACTCGATGAAGTACTATGACAACGGTACTTTCGAAGCCAACTGGAACAATAACCAGGACTACCTCGCTCGCGTAGGCTATCGCTATGGCGATAATGGTCCGGGTGTCGATCACAAAACGAAGCACTTTACAGTTGATTACAAGTATGAAAAGACCGGCTCCGCTCAATATGGCTATATCGGCGTTTATGGTTGGACCGTGAATCCGCAGGTGGAATACTACGTGGTGGATGACTGGTATAGCAAGCCTAATGATCAGTACATTGGCGAAAAGTTCGGTGAACTTGAAGTCGATGGCGCTAAGTATACGGTTCACGCCTACGTTCGTCAGCAAGAAGCTTCCAAGACGGGTACATCTACCTTCTTGCAGATTTTCAGCGTCCGTGAAACACCTCGTCAGTGCGGTCACATCGATATTTCCACTCACTTCAAGAAGTGGGATGAACTCTTCACGGGTCAGAGGAAGCAGCTTCGCGGCTCCAAGGGCGGCCAGGAAATGGAACTCAAGTTCGGTAAGGTTACCGAAGTGATGCTCATGACCGAGGCCGGTGGTGGTGCAACGGGTTCTGTGAACTACACCTATTTCGATATGCAGGAAGATGCTAAGGAAGAAGTACCTGCTTCTAGCGCTGCTGAAACTCCGAAGTCCAGCTCTTCTTCTAAGACGGTCGTAAGTTCCTCTTCTGTTGATGCTCTTCCGACGTTTGCTAAGCTTGCTGCTATGGACGGCGATTTCCAGGTATTTGATATGCAGGGCCGCTTTATTGGTAACATCAAGCTTTCTCAGGGTGCTCGCGTAAGCGATGTCCTGATGGCTCGCTTCAACAAGGCTGGTGTTTATCTCATCAAGAACGGCTCCTTTATGCAGTCCGTCTCTGTGACGAAGTAAAGCCTGCTTAAATTCCTTGGTCAGTTATGTGGCCCGAGACTTTAGTCTCGGGCTTTTTGTGTAAATAGAGAGAACTAGGCTAGTGGTTCTAAAGAGCCTTTGTATTTTCGAGTATCATATCCGCATATTTAACAAGGAATGTCGTGCTACGTTACTGCTAAACTTAGTTTTTTTGTCAATGTAGCTCTAAAAAAATCCCAGATTCAATTTGAACTGAATCTGGGATTTTTTATGATAAACGAATTTTCTTGTGATTACTTCTTTGTTTTCTTAGTCTTTTTCGGCGGATGAACGTCGATTTTCTTTACAGATTCATCTACGACTTCGGCTTCTTCCGTTTCTTCTTCGGCTTTGTAGTTTGCCTGCATTTCCTCGAGGGCGCCGTTCGGGTCGCATTCGATGGCTTCGGAGGCTTCGTCGACGAGTTCTGCGAACTTGTCATACCAGTCGGTGAAGATTTCAACTTCGAGGTGGTCTACGCCAGGGACGGTCAGGCGGACGCCGCAGCATTCGCCGATGCGGCTCTGGTACTTGGCGATATCCGGGCAGAGGAGGGAAAGATCGAGACCGTCGAGGTCTTCCGGTTCAAGCCACACGCCGTCTTCCTTTTCGTCGTCGGCTGCCTTCTTGGACTTCTTGCTCTTCTTGTCTTCCTTTTCTTCACAGTTGCAGTTGCAATTGCAGCCGCAGTTGCAGGCGCCGTTCATGGCGAGGTATTCCTCGTCATCGATGCCGCTGTCGTAGTAGAATTCGTCGTCTTCCAGATAAAGTGTTTCTACGAAGATGCCCTTTGCTCCGAGAACCTTGGCTGCTGCCAAGAATTCCTTGAGGTCGCCGCCGAAGTAGCGGGTGGAGTCGGCGTCTTCGTTCAGTGTCTGCACGGGAATCGGAAGGAGCTTTTCCTTCTTGATCTGGTCGCAGATGATGTCGCTGACAGATTTCTGGACTTTTGCTTTTGCCATTGTGATTCTCCTTTTTAGGGTCTAGGGACTAGGATCTAGAGGCTAGGGAAGGTGTGCGGCTTTGCCGCCAATTATAGAGCGCTACGCGCCATTTGCTCCTAACCACTAGCCACTAATCACTATTTACATGTGATACTTCTTTAAGCTTGTTGCCTTTTCGTTAATGAGCTTCATGATGCGGGCGACAGCGTCTGCACCATTTGCGGTATCCTTCACGCTTACGAGCGGCTGGAACAGCGGGCTGTTGAAGAGCGTGCCGAGAGGAATCGGGTTCTTGCGGCAGAAGGTGATATCGACGTAGTCGCGGACCGCCTTCTGGAGTTCCTGAGCTTTTTCCTTGTCGCCACCCTGGAAGGCCTTGTAGAGGTCAACGAAAATTTTGCATGCTTCAGGGATGTTACCGGAAGCGCTCACGAGGCCTGTGCCGCCCATTTCGAGGAGGTCTGCGAAGAGACCGTCTTCACCGCTCATCACGGCGAAGTCCTTGTCCTTCGTTTCCTTGATGACGCGCATCGTGTCTTCGTGGAACTTTTCACCAAAGCCGAATTCAACCGCCTGCTTGAGACCGATGATGTTCTTGTCTTCGGCGAGAGCGATGAGAGTGTCCGGATGCACGTAGCTGGAAGTACGGCCGGGAACGTTGTAAATGACAATCTTTGCGCCAGTTTCGCTACTGAGTGTCTGGTAGTGCTTGAGGAGGCCTTCCTGCGGAGGATTGTTGTAGTAGCCTGTAACGCAGAGAACTGCCACCGGGGCAATCTTCTGGACGTTTTCAATCATTTCTATGGATTCGCGAGTGCAGTTTGAACCTGCACCGGCAATCACGGGAACGCGGCCATCGACATAGTCCAGGGTGAACTTGATGATATCCAAATGCTGCTGCGGGGAAACCGTTGCGCTCTGGCCTGTGGTGACGGCCGGAAGCACACCGCTTGCGCCGGCAGCGATGACGTCGTCAATCATCTGACCAAATTTCTTGTAGTCGATGGAATTGCGAAGGTTCTTAGAATCGTCGTTCTTCAAAGGAGTGAACAACGCGGGAAATACACCAGTAAGTTGAGAAGCGTTAGTAATCTGCATAGTAACCTAAATATATAAAAGTAGGCTGTAGACCGTAGGCGGTAGACTGTAAATTGTTGTGTTTATTTCAGAAATTTAGAGTTAATGCTCCGCCATAGCTTTTGTTTATTGGGCTTATAAATGGGGCTACGCGAATGCTTGCTGTGGAAGTGGTTGCGTATTTTTTCTTTTGGATATTATATTCCATATAATTGCCTTTTCGTACTGCGGCTGCGATTTCGAATCCGCCATAAACAAGGGCCGAGGTGAATCCGATGCCGCATATTACAAGTGCTGTGACAATCAATGGATGTGACATGGATAGCTCAGTTAAATCGCTGCTCTCGGAATGTTGTTCTAAATCGTAAATGATGATTGGAATTGTTGACACTGCCGCTAGTCCCGCAGAAATGTACATTGTAATCTCGGCTATGTTTGCGGCTTTCTTGTCAAAATTGTATTTGTCCAAGTTATACTGGTATAATTGCTCTAGTGCGGCTGAGTCTGGTGCTACATTGTTTATTGGCGTAATCTTTGTTTGTGCAAAACTGGTGGCTGTAATTAGAATTATATGACATAAAATCTTTTTCATGAAACAATTCCTGGTCATGCTGATTAGAAAGTCAATCATGCCTGTTGGAAATTTCTGTAGGCTTTGGGGACCTTGGCTGCATTATACATTTCTCTGCTCTGCAATGACATCATCCTTTTCGGCGATGACCTTCTTCGCCTCCTCGATGTCGTATTCCAGCGAGGCGATGATGCTTTCGCGTTCCTTCTTGTCCATAGGCGTGTTCTCCTTGCTGGTTTCGGCCTTGATGCGTCCAGGGCCTCGGTCACGGCGTCGTTCTTGACGGCTATCTCGGCGGAGCTTGCGAAGGCGTGCTTGATTACGTACACCCACTGGTCCTCGGCGTTTGACAACTGGTCGGCGGCCTTGTGAAAATTGGGGAGCTGTACGAAAATATACTTAATACGGTTGCAGATTGGCAAGAGACGGCCTCGCTTTAGCTCGTTGCCGCTGTAGAGCATCCTGTCGTCCCTGAATTCCTCGGGATTTTTGGGCACCGCGAAATTGCAGACCCATACGCACACAGTCTCGGGAATCTCGTAGGCCTGGCGTCGTCGCTCGCTCTTCTCGCGTTTTGTGAGTTCCGACGGAGTTCATCCTTCCTTCTTGCGCATGTCCTCCTTCCGCTCCCTGTCCAGTTCCGCCTTGGCCTTGAGCATCAGCGCGGAGCCGTAGGTTAACACGCGGTCATAGAAATGATGCTGCACGTTCTGCACCTCGACATCGATGGCGCGACCGTCCTTCGTTGTGGCGTGGATGTCAAAGCTCCAGGTCTCGGATTCGTCGCCTTCGCGATCGCTCGACTTGTAGGAGATGCGCTTTGTCTTGAAGCTGAGCCTCTCGATTTCACGGCCCGCTTCCGGGTGCATCACGGCGTTGAGAAAATCCTTGAGGGAACTTGCACTGGCGAGCAGTTTCTTGAAGCCCTCGTCACTTACGGGATTTTCGTAGATGCGTCCCCAAGGGGGGGGCCGCCCGGGTCTGCTGGATTTGAATATTGGTGCTTGTGTTGTCAATATTTGCGTTATTGGCAGTGTTTTCGTTCACGTTTTTTCCTGTGTATTATCTTGGCAGCGCGACCGGTTCGCAGACAGGGAACGTCCCTATCTATGTATATACGCGCATTTTTGGAAAATTTGTATCATTTTTGCATTTTTTTAGAAAATGTAACTGAATTGAGCTGATAAACTTGGTTGCTGTAGACAAAGTAATGCTGTGAATGACGGCTTTCAAACAGTCTGGAAAAGGCTTGCATCGCTCTCGCGGCGACATTCTGGTGGTTGTTTTAACCTCTATGTGGATTGTAATCTGCACACTAGCCACTAAATCTTGGCTGCGACTAACCTCCGTTTACTTATTTTACCGCTTTATGAAGGCATGCCCCATGGATTATGTTACTTTTTTTTCTAAATTTTTCGCGCAAAACTTTAAAATAGGAATCACCATGGAATCGATTACTCAGATTTGGAAAAAAATTCAGGCTCCGGAATTCAATCCTGCAACCGATATGGATTTGGTTGAACAGGTGAAGCAAGTAGCCCTCACTTCTCAAGAACCGGCTAAGGTTAGCTTCGGTACTTCTGGTTGGCGCGGCGAAATTGGCTCTGAATTTACTCTCCGTAATCTCCAGGTCGTGGGTGCTGCAATTGTACGCCTCTACCGTGAAGCCACTCCGGAACTTTTCGAAGCTCTTGGCGTGAAGGACTTTGCTGAACTCCAGAAGCGCGGCGTGGTCGTCGGCCATGACAACCGCTTGCTCGGTCATGAATTCTGCGAAGCTGTCGCTGATCAGTTCGCGAAGGCTGGCGTGAAGGTTTATTATGGTGGCGAAATGCCGACTCCGGAATTTTCCGCTGCGATTGAAATGCTCGGTGCCGCTTGCTCCATCAACATGACTCCGAGCCACAACCCGAGCCACTACAACGGAATCAAGTTCAATCCGGCCGATGGCGGTCCTGCCGGTCCGGAAATCACGAACGTGATTACCAAGCTCTCTAACGAAATGATGGCTACCTGGAAGTTTGAACCGGTCTCCAAGGTCGATTGGGAAATTATCGACTCCCTCAAAATTTATAAGGAATTCCTCATTAAGCAGGGAACGATCAAGTTTGATCGCATCAAGGACTTTATCAAGAAGGGTCGCCTCACGCTTGTGTGCGACCATGTACATGGTTCCACCCGTCGCCGTCCGGGCGCTCTTCTCGACAATCCGGAATGCCTCATTACGCTTCGCACGGAAGATGATAGCTTGTTCGGAGGCATCGCTCCGGAACCGTCTAGCAAGAATTTGGAAAAGGTGCGTAAGGTCTTGGACGAAAGCAAGAGCTGGTTCCGCCTGGGCTGCATTTTTGACCCGGATGGTGACCGCATTCGTTTCTACGACGGATCCCGCGAAATTGACATGAACCAGTTCGGCGCTATCGCTTTCCACTACATGGCTACATGGCGCAAGGAACAGGGCGTTGTGGCAAAATCTGTCGCAACTTCCAACTTTGTGAACATCATCGCTGAAAAGCTTGGCGTGCCTGTCATGGAAACACCGGTCGGCTTCAAGAACTTCCGTCCGTGGCTCAGCCGCAATGCGAAGGACAAGGCGCTCGTTGCTTTCGAAGAATCCGATGGCATTTCCGGTCTCAACAATACGCTTGAGAAGGACGCCCAGTTTGGTCTCCTCATGGCTCTTGAAATTCTCGCTACGACGGGCAAGAACCTCGGCGAATACCTTGACGCTTTGTACGAAGAATACGGTCGCTTCTATCCGACGCGTTCCGGCTTCGAAGTGGACAAGTCCCTCGTCGGCGCTCCCTTGAAGGCTAAGGTCGATGCGATTGCGACAATCGCTGTCCCGGGTGCAAAGGTCATGGTTGGTTCTACTGAAAAGACTGTGAAGCAGCTTCTCACGCTCGATGGCGTGAAGGTTATCTTCGAAGACGATTCCTGGATGCTCGTCCGTCCGTCCGGTACAGAACCGAAGGTTCGTATTTATACGGAATGCCGCAATCCGGATGAAAAGGATCCGATGTTCGAAGCAGCCAAGGCTCTATTCTTCAAGAACTAGGATTCTTTGTTGGAGTATTGGAAAAAATGAAGAAGATTGTTGCTGTTCTTATTTTGGCTCTTGCGGTAGTTTGTTCTGCACAGGAAGGTTCGTTGAAGCCTGGTTTTCAGGCTTTCTCTGGCGCCTTGGTCAAACTGAAAAAAGCTGACAAGGGTTTCCACAAGTTCATGCTCAAAGTGGATGTCGCTCCATGGGCCTTCGTGGCCGAGGGCGAGGTCATGGCGCCTGGTGGAGATTCCGATCTTTTGATTACGGCGCTCTTTGACGGGGCCTTGTATGCAGTTTTGGCTTTTATTCCAGATAAGGTAACAGGCGGTTCCGATGGTGAAGAATACAATGTGGGCTTCTTTGACATGATGCTTTATTATGAAGATGAGCCGACAAAAATTCGCAATTTGAAGTTTACGCTTCTTCCTCCGGCAAATGACAGCTGGGCTCAGAGTATTTTGAAGGACGCTCTTGAATCTGGCTCACTTCTTGGTGAAATCTGGGGAGGCAAGTATGAGCGCGAAATTACGCGTGCATCGGCTACTCCGATTGATAAGAGTAAGTTGCTTGATATGCAACGTCAGAGAGTCGAAGACAAGGAACGCGCTGCTGCTGAAAAAATTCGTGCAGAAGAGGAAGCCAGAGCTGCGAAGATTGCTGCTGCTGAAGAAGCCCGTGCTGCTAAAAGGGCTGCTGAAGAAGCCAAATGCACCAGTGGTGAAAAACTCTCTGCCAAGGAAAAGCGCCAATGTCAGGCTCTTTTGAAAAAAAATAAGAAAAGCAAGAAAAAATAAAAGTTTCACAAATAAAACCTGAATATTCGAGGTAATCTATGTCCGGTCACTCTAAATGGGCTACCACCAAACGCAAAAAAGCCAAAACCGACGTTGCTCGCGCTAAGGCTTGGAACAAACTCATCAAGGAAATTTCCATTGCCGCTAAGCTCGGCGGTGGCAATCCTGATGCAAACCCGCGTCTCCGTGCTGCAATTCTTAAGTCTAAGAGCCAGAGCCTTCCGACCAAGAACATCGAAAGTGCTATCGCCAAGGGTACTGGCGCCAACTCCGGTACCGAAATGACGGAACCGCTGTACGAAGGACGCGGTCCAGGTGGCATTGCCATTATGGTGCAGTGCCTTACCGACAACAAGGTTCGTACGGTTGCTGAAATCCGCAACATCTTCAACAAGAACAACGGCTCCATGGGTGAATCCGGTTCTGTTTCTTGGGCTTTCACCTACAAGGGCGTGATTGTCGTCGATGCAGAAAAGTATCCGGAAGACCAAATCATGGATCTCGTTCTCGAAGCTGGCGCTGATGACATGTCTACTGAAGACGGTGTTCACGAAATCTCCACTTCTCCGGAAGCTTTTGATGCTGTTTCCAAGGCTCTTGAAGCCGCGAACATCGAAATGATGAGCGCTGAACTCAGCTATGTCGCAAACGATCCTGTTCATCTTGGTCATGACGATGCACAGAAGCTTCTCAAGCTCATCGACAAGTTCGAAGACCACGACGACGTTCAGGACGTTTATCACAACGCCGAAATCGACGACGCCGATATGGATGCGGAATAGTAAAAACAGTAAGAAGTAGACTGTAGACCGTAGTTAGTTGTCTGCTGACTTGCTTTGAGTAAATAGTCGCACTTTTGGTGCGAAAAAAGAGGACCGCGATGGCGGTCCTTTTTTAGTGAACAGGGAATAGGGAACAGTGAACAATTAACAATTAACAATTAACAATTTTTGTAGAGGTGAAATGCGAAATTAGGGAATAGGGGAGGATTTTATATCTCGTACTTCATAATTCGTACTTCATAATTAATTTATCGTCCAAGCGTTTCCCTGTAGTTGTGTACTTTGCTTTTGTAGGAGTCTATTGCATCGGCGATTCGGTTTGCCAAATCCTGCTGCCCGCGGCTGGACATCATGTATGCTTCATCATCGAGGTTGCTGATGAAGCCGAGTTCGATGAGGACCGCTGGCATCATGGCGCCGACGAGAACCATGAATCCGGCGCCTCCGACGCCCATGTTCAGCTTGTGAATCTTGCCACCTTCAAAATTGTCCAGAAGTGCTTCGGCGAGCATGTAGCTGTTTTGTTTGTATTTTTCAAGCCTTGCTTCAAGCTTGAACCATTCTAGAGGAGAAAGCTCGCTTTTGGCGTTCTTTTCGCCGTAGAGGGTGGCCACATCGTTTTCTCGTTTGGCTATAGCCTTGTCTTCTTCGCTTTCAGGTGCGCGTAGTACGTAGAAGTGATAGCCTTGGACAATTTTTTTGCGTTCTTCAGTTGCGTCGATTGCGTTGCAGTGGAGACTCAGAAAGAGGTCTCCATCCCACTGGTTGGCTAGGGTGGAACGCTGGCCTAGTTCAATGAATGTGTCCTTGTTGCGAGTCAGCTTGACGTTGAAGCCCTTCTTTTCCAATTTTTTCTTTAGAATTTTGGCAACGGCGAGGACGATATCTTTTTCTTGTGATTTTTTGCCGGAAGCGCCTGGATCCTTGCCTCCGTGCCCTGGGTCAATGACTATTGTTTTGACTTCGCGCGTGCCTGCGGTTTCCTTGGCTACTTTGGGGGGCTGGTAATTTTTGGGGATAGGCTTGGTTGCATTGAGGGATAGTTGAATCCTGTTGGCATCGGCAAGGGACAGCCAAAGATGTCCGTTCTCCTGTATTGGTCCTTCTGTCAAGTCTATTGTTTTTTTATTGATTGAGACGAACGGCATACCGACTGCAAATTTTACAGTGTCAGTTGCGTTGTCGAAAGAAAATTTTTTTTCTATGGGCTGCCAATGAAAATTGGCTTTATTCTTGCTTGCGAGGTATTCTGCATCAACCTTTGCTGGAGTTTCCGCAAAGGCTAGGCTACTCACGAAAAAATACAGTAGGACGAATATCAGCGATGCGCTTTTGCCACGCGCGCCATTTCCATCTTGGCGTCCCGCTGCATGATATCCTGTCGCTTGTCTCTTTGATCCTTGCCTCGACATATCCCTACTTCAAGTTTGGCATATCTGTTCTTGAAATATAGCTTCAACGGAATGAGTGTGCATCCTTTTAACTCTTTAGCCTTCCGCATTTTCTGTATTTCGTGGGTGTGGGCGAGTAACTTGCGTCGTCTTGCCGGAAAATGGTTGAACCTGTTGGCGAAAAGGTATTCGTCGATGTGGGCTCCGACGAGCCAAAGTTCATCCTTGTCCTCGGTGATGTCTATCCAAGCTTCGCCGAGCGTACATTTGCCGTCGCGGATGGATTTGACTTCGGAACCGATAAGCATGATGCCAACCTCGAATGTCTCGTCGACGAAGTAGAGGTGGTTTGCCTTGCGGTTCTGGATGACCGGAGTCTTTGATTCTTCTTTTGCTGCCATTATCTGGTTCTCGAAGCCTTATGTGGAGGCTATTTTTTGCTCCAACCGATTTTTTTCTTTTGAACGTGCGGCACAGCTTCGTCGAGGGCCTGTTGTAATTCGAGGCATCCTTCGCCGGTCATCGCAGACGTGATGATGACTTTCTGACGATGCTTCTTGAATTCCTTGATGGCGTTCTCGATGCCGAGGTCGTTCTTGTTGAGTGCCACGATGAATGGTTTTTCGGCGAGCTTCGGGTGGAACGCTTTCAGTTCGTCCTTCAGAATCTTGAACTGCTCGTAGGCGTTTTCGGCAAAGCCGTCGATGACGAAAAGAAGCGTGTGGGTGCGCTCAATGTGCTTGAGAAACTGGTGACCGAGGCCCTTGCCTTCGCTTGCACCTTCCAAGAGGCCTGGAATGTCCGCGACGACAAAACTGTGACCGTTCATCTGCACAATGCCGAGGACCGGTTCAAGTGTCGTGAACGGATAATCGCCGACTTTGGGGCGACCGCTTGAAATCTTGTTGACAAGGCTCGACTTGCCTGCGTTCGGGAATCCGACGAGGCCCACGTCTGCCATGAGTTTCAGTTCAAGGTTCAGTACGCGAGTTTCGCCCTTTTCGCCCGGGGTGCACTTGCGAGGCGCCTGGATTTTCGGCGTTGCGAAGTGTTGGTTGCCCATACCGCCGCGACCGCCCTTGGCCGCAATCCACTTTTGCCCGATTTCCGTCAGGTCGGCGAGGATGTGGCCTTGTTCGTCCTTGACGATTGTGCCACGGGGGACGCCGACGATGAGATCGTCGGCGGAGAGGCCTGTGCAGCGCTTGGCACCGCCGGCTTGTCCGTTGCCTGCCTTGTAGACGCGGGCGTTGCCCATGTCGAGGAGCGTGGAATACTGTTCGTTGACCTGGAGAATGACGTGACCGCCACGACCGCCGTCGCCACCGTCAGGGCCTCCGAGGGGTACGAACTTTTCGCGGTGGAAACTGCAGATGCCGTCACCGCCTTTGCCGGAGCGTACTTCAATGGATTTTTCGTCTAGGAACATGGGAATAGTGGTTAGTGGTTAATGTTTTTTTCTCTCGTCTATCGTCTGTAGCCTGCCGAAAGGCTGTCGTTCTCTCGTCTATTACAGGCTGATATCTTCATCGAGGCCAAGGGCGATGTCCATGTTCTGAACAGCGGCGCCGCTTGCGCCCTTTCCGAGGTTGTCGATGATAGTCGTTAACTGCATCACGTTCTCGTTGCCGAAGACCTGGATGCGGGCGTTGTTCGTGTCGTTGCAGACGGTTGCGTCAAGGCGGCCGTTGAAGAGCGTGGGGGCTGCTTCGTAGGGCATCACCTTCACAAAACGGGAACCTTCGTAGTGCTTCGCGAGGATTTCGGTGAGGCCTTCGGGGCCGACCTTCTTGGTGAGTTCGCTTGCGAAGATGGCGACGGTCACGGCCATGCCCTTGTAATAGGGACCAAGCACCGGGTTGAAGAACGGCGTGTTTTCGAGGCCGCAGATTTTCTTCATTTCGGGCAGGTGCTTGTGGGCGAGGGCGAGTGCGTAAGGAGCCGGGGCCATGATGGCCTTGGATTCGCCTGCGGCGTGTGCCATGTTGGCAGCGTCTTCGTATTCGGCGATGAGCTTCTTGCCGCCACCGCTGTAGCCCGTGATGCTGTAGGCAGCGAGGTTCGCCGTGCGCGGGAGGATGCCGCTTTCGACGAGCGGGTACACACCGAGGATGAAGCCCGAGGCGTGGCAGCCCGGGTTCGCGATGCGCTTCGCCTTGCTGATGGCTTCGCGCTGCGCCTTGGAAAGTTCCGGCATGCCGTAAGTCCAGGCGGGGTTCGTGCGGTGGGCCGTGGAGGCGTCGATCACGCGGGTGTTCGGATTCGTGCAGAGGGCGGCGCTTTCGACGGCGGCTGCATCCGGGAGGCAAAGGAAGGTTACGTCGGACTCGTTGATGAGCCTCTGACGTTCGTTTACGTCCTTGCGGAGTTCCGGGTCAATCTTTAAAATTTCGAGGTCGCTACGCTTTTCAAGGCGTTCACGAATCTGGAGACCCGTCGTACCTGCTTCACCATCTACAAAAATCTTGAACATGTGTTTTTCCTTCGGAAAGAGATTTTAGAACGCTCGCAAGCTCGCTTTAGACGAAAGACGAAAGAGAAATAATCGTGGCTTCGCCACACTTTTTTTCGACAATATCTCTCGTCTTTGCAGCTTCGCTGCCAAATGCTGGGCTCGGCAATGGGTCTGCAAGCAGCGCCGCTGCACCCGCCTTACGCATTTGTCGTCTGTAGGCTCGAAGAGCCGTTCTTTCGTCTAAATTACTTATTCGCGCCGCAGCACTTCTTGTACTT
>JAZLIJ010000058.1:0-14829 GCA_045617325.1 Fibrobacter sp. | reverse complement strand
GACAAAGCCTATCGAAAAACAAGTACAAACAACTCACGCCCCAAAGGGGCAGCAAGAGTAAATCCTGCCGAAATACACATATATGCACTATACAAGGTATAGCGCACAACGCATACATGCGTGAGCGTCTGTCCCATTCTCCGATGTTTTGAAATTTCGCGGATTTCAGAGCGAAGAACGAGAGTAAAAGCTCAAATTGCGAGCGTCGCAGAAACAGAGCTTGCTCGGAGTTTCTATGACCAAGCATGCCGAGCTTCTACAAAACTCAAAAAAATGTCGGCGCAAATATAGAAACAAGTCTCTTCTCCCCCGTCATTCTGGAGGCTTGAAGAGCCGATAGAATCTATGGTGAAGTATGAAGTATGAATTACGAGATAATGTTGCAGGGCGCATGACTCGGCGCATCGGCCATGGAAAAATGCAAGCAAAAGCTACTGTTTCATTTGAACGTTCTTAGGGAGCAGCCGCTTGACAACGAGCGGAGTGCACAAGAACAGAATCACCTGGGCCACGACAAAGCAGACGACAAGCGAATGGAGAAACATCGGCAAGAACGACGGCTTGGGACCAGCCGGCATCAGGACGAAGTAAACGAACGAAACCATTACAAACGTAATGAGCGGCGTATAAATCAAATTCGAAAAGAAGGATTCAACGAGGCCAGCCTTCGGAGTTCCCTGCTGCAAATGGAACCTGCGGGCGAGAGCCGCATTCACCTTGGGCATGGGAACAAAAACGCCAATGGCGAAACTCACGACAAAGCTTATCGCAAAACTCATGAGAATTCCCATGACGATAGGGCCCATGGGCATTTCGGGCGGACGCTCCGCAAGCAAGTTTCCAACGAAAGAAAGCGTAAAGCTCATCAACAGCGCCATGACAAGCGCAATTTTCAAGCCCGTCTTTCGCATCTGTTTCTGCATGTCCATCGGATTTTCCTGAGCGTTCATCTTTTCTCCTTTCGCCGCGTTTTGTGGCAAGCGCAAGCAGTCTAAGCATTTCCTACTTCAAATATACTTTTTTCAGCATCCAAAAGCACAAAAAAGCGCATTACAAAGCATCAGGCAAACGGCTCTTGGCCACTTCCTGATTCACAGAAATCCCCGGATAGGCGCCAAAAAATTCCTCGGCCATGCGGTACCACGTGAGCGCGCGTCTCGGTTCAGAATCCAAGTACAGGTTCCCGATATCGAAAGCGGCTAGGCCGATGAATTCTGCGGCAGAGAGAGGCTGAAATTCCAAGCCCGTCCATGTGCCGTCCTTATACTTTTCGCGGTATTCTGCATCGGTATAGGCATAGCCTCTGCGATTCGGTTCCAGGTTCACGCTATCGCCATAGCGCAAAAAAACGTGCCCAGGCAAGAGAATCGCCTTCAGCGGCAAATGACGCGCCTCGGCCACCATCAAGGCAAGCCACGAAAGCCCCATGCAGCCGGACTTTCGATTCTGCAAGACGCGCAGCGGAAGCACCGCATCATGCGCCACGGCGGCCTCCCCCGCCCCCGCAAATTCAACATTCCAAAAGTTCCAGAGCAAACCTTTCAAGCTGCCCAAAGTGTCACCAGACGCCGCAAGACTGCTGTCAAAAAACGCCAATCCACGATTCCATTCGCCAATAGAATCAAGGCACCCGGGAGCGCGTTCCTCAAAGACGCAAGCCATGTCGCAATAGCTCACATTCTCCGTGCGTCCACTCCACAGGAGCGTAGCCAAAGCAGCAGCCAGAATCGCTACAAGCAGCGGCCAAAACAAATGACGGAACACACGCATATACCAGGAATGCATCAACAAGCGCTCAAGCAAAAATTACTTCAGCTTATCCCATTCCATGGGACTCTGCCAAAAATCGCGCGCCGTCATCATGTAAATCACAAGGCGCTTGCTCTGCATGTCCTTCTTCATTTTCATCATGCGTCCACGGACGCCAGGGCCGCCGCCCCAGCTTGTAGCCACCTGCACATCAAGCCCCGTCGCATAAGCCAAAAGCGAGCCAGGGCCTCCGCTCTTCTGGTCCACCGACTCAAACACGCCCGTAAAGGAATCGCCCATCAAGAGAATCGGAGCATTCCTTCCGCCCTTGTAAGCCTTGTCGCCCTTGAAAATCTTCATGCCCACAAGCGTATCCGCCGGGTACTTCGACTTTTCCGCATCGGGCAAATGCGCCACGAGGTCGCCTTCGCGGAGTACCGTCGTATCGCGCATCACGAGGCTTCCCGACTGCGCACCGGATTCCGCATACCAGCTGTACTGCGTCACGCGGGTCGCAAGCTGCTCCATCGCGGCAAGCATCCCGGGCAGTGCCCAGTGCGTGTCGTAACGCTGGTAGCTGTAATGCGGGGGTTCGTCGCCCGCACGCGCCGCCATCAGGGGCGGATACAAGTCCAGAACGTCGATTCCCGCTTCGAGCATCTCGCGGATGAATTCGCGGCCATTCACATTCACGCACAAGTCCGCAGGCGTCCCCGGGACAAGTTTGTCAGCGTAAATTTCCTCTTTTACAGGCACGGGAACCACCAGCAGCTGGATATTCAGCGAGTCCAGATACTGCTTGAGTTCCACCATGCGCGGAAGCGGATTGTGGAGGCTGTCCTGGCCGCTAATCTTGTCGGCAACTAGGTAATTCGCATTGCGGCGGAACCAGAGCATTCCCTCATCCGCCCAGGCGTTCTGCTCCTTCGCAAGCTTCGCCAATTTCTTCGTCAACGATTCGCGGAACTTCTTTGTCGCAGGGGTCACGGGGCAACTGTTCTTCATCGCCTCGAGCGTCTCCAGGCGGAACGTGGAACTCGTATCCAGCACACGGTTCACAGGCGCCACCTCGCCCGCAGCCGCCAGGGAATCGGCAACCGCCTTCTCGCGCAGCTGTGCATCCGTCAAGCGGAACGCAGGCACCTCGAAACCAATCCACATCGGCTTCCCCATCGGATTTCCGCGCATCACCGCAAACGGGCGGTTCTCACGAGAATTCTCCCAGATGGCGCCCGGCGTATGCTGTTCCAAGTCCGTATTCAAAGTCGGGTACCAGTAGGACGAAAGCGTGCGCGCCCAGTTCATCGCCTCCTCGGCATTCATCTCGGCTGTCATGTAAAAGTTCAGGACTTCGGCGGATTCGCCACCCGACACAAGCTTCAGCTTACCGTAGAACGGGGCTCGATTCACCCACATCGCAGGCATCACCTCGACCCACCATTCCACCTTGCCGCTATTTTCGCCTTTACCGGGAACGCCCCACAGGCGCGTCACCGTCTGGAAGGCTCGGAAAACGTCCGGTTCATCCCACTTGACAGCCTCGATTTCGTTCAGGAGTGTCGAAAGCGAATCGGCGCCCGTCTGCGCATAGAGCAGCTTCGCAAAAGGCTCCCACGCGATAGGCGTCACCCCCGCCACAGCCTCGGGCTCGTATTCCGAAAGCGAATCAAGCATCGGGAACGGGTATTCGGCAAGCTTTGCCGCAGCCTTCACGCCCTTGTAATTCTCCGGCTTCTCATCCTTACCCGCCAGGCGAATCGGATTGTTGAAGTAAGCCGCAAAGTCAAGGGATGCAAGCGTCGGCTTTTCCACAACGCGCACCTGCTTGTCAAAGTCCAGCACGCGCATCTCGAAAACCGTCACAGGGGCGGCAGGAATCGGCGGACGCACCACAGGCGCCACGGATTCTACAGTTTCACTTGGCACCGGCTGGTTCGCGGCACAGGAGGCAAGGCCGAATGCAGCAATCGCAAGGCCCGCAAAAGAAGCAAAAGCGGAGGAAAATTTCGTATTCACAAGCGGAATATAAAAAAATGGCCCCGCAGCGTTCAGCCGCAGAGCCATTCAAACCTTGGCAAAAAGACTACTTCTTGCGCATATCCTTCATCTTGAAGGAAACGTTGATTTCCACAGTACCGACGTTGGAATAACCACCATCAGGGTCCTTGGCCTTGTAAGTGAATTCGTCAAGTCCAGAGAAGCCTCTGTTCGGAACGTATTCGAACGAGCCATCCCTTTCGTTCAGCACCACACGGCCATTGCGCGGCTTGGCAACAATCTGGACAGAAACCGGTTTGTCACCATCATCATCAATGACATCTGCCATAAGACCATCTGCAGCATTCACCTTGAGAGCTTCGCCTTCCTGCGTCACATACGTCTTATTCGGCGCAATCGGCAAGTCATTCACAGGAATCACAGTAAAGGTTGCAGACTTGGAAGCCTTGCCACCTGCCGGATCCGTTACAGTAAACGTCAAACGTTCTGGCTTGCCATTCCAGTTTTCACGCGGCTGGGAAATAATCATCGTCTTCTTGATGCGATCATACTTCACATCGAGATACTTATGACCAGTGACATTCCACTTGAGTTCATCGAAGTTGTTGTCCTTGTCACGAGCAATCTGGTCAAGCTTAATCACAGCAATCACGCCGTTATTTTCGTCTTCCTTGATGGTGTAGTCAGGAATATCGCGCATAATCGGAGCAGCATTGACATGCTTCACAACAAACTTGACAACAGACTTGTCAGAAGCACCTGTCGGGTCGCTAGCCGTAAACACAACCGTTTCCTCACCGAACCAGTCAGAACGCTTCGGGCGAACATTAGCCTCGCGACCGGCGGTAATCATCACGTCCAAATTCTTTGCGCCAGAAACCTTCCAGCGAATTTCATTCAGCTTGTGGTCCGGATCCGTCACATAGTCATCCAACTTGATAGGCTTGAATGCAGTACCTTCATTCGTCGTCTGACCAGGAATTTCCTTCACAACAGGAGGATCGTTCACCGGCTTCACAGTAAAGCGAACGTTCACAGAAGCCTTCAAGCCTTCCGGGTCAAACACGTTCACAGTGACATTGTCGGTACCGTTCCAGAACTTGTCCGGAATATCGGCCGTGAGAACACCCTTATCGCTGATAGAGAAGTGAAGATCATGCTTGACAGAGGCAGTGCTAGATTCCGAAGAAGATGCGGCGAAATGCTTGCCCTTCTTCTTACCTTTCGCAGGCTTAGCCACAGGATGAGCGGCGGCACGCGGGGAAGCGTTATCCAAAGTCCAAGTCAATTCTTCAAGCTTGTTGTCCGGATCGCTCACATACTTCGAGAAATCAATCGGCGGGAAGGATTCCTTTTCATCAATCACCTGCGGCGGCACAGACTTGAGCATCGGAGGATCGTTCACCGGGTTCACTTCGAATGTAGCCTTGGTAGAAGTCTTGGCACCTTCCGGGTCAACCACCGTGAAGACAATCGTCTCCTTGCCAAACCACGTTACGCTCGGTGCAGTAATATGGGCACGGGAACCCTTGAATTCAACGGTCAAGTCCTTGTTGCCAGAAGCGCTCCACTTGAGTTCGTTCGGCTTGTTATCCGGGTCAGAAGCAACCTTGGACAAGTCAACCGGAGAGAACTTTTCCCTTTCCTTGATGGACTGGTTCGGGATTTGAGCGACAATCGTCGGAGGATCGTTTATCGGCAACACTTCAAATGTCACCTGCTGCACAGACTTTGCACCTTCAGGATCGCTCACTTCAATTTTCAACTTTTCAGTTCCGTTCCAGTATCTGTCCGGAGTCGTCACAATCAGCTGCTTCTTCGGATTGATAAACGCCTTGAGGTAACGCGTACCGCCCACATCAAACTTGAGCGAAGAGAGGGCGTTATCAGGGTCGGAAACGTAATCAACCAAGTCAAGCGGCTTGAAATGTTCCTTTTCCTGGATACTCTGGATAGGAATCGGCTTGATAACCGGAGCATCGTTCACAGATTCAACAACAAAGTTCACGGTCTTGGAAGCAGATGCGCCTTCAGGATCCTTCACAGTAAACACGACATTGCGTTCGCCATGCCAGTACTTGTCCGTAATCTTGATATGAGCAACATTATTGTCATCAATTTCAACCTGGAACGCATCATTGGAAACGGCAGGAGCTGCAGCTGCGGCATGTTCCTTAGCGCCCTTCTTACCCTTCTTGCCTTTCTTGGAGGCTTTCGGAGCTGCGGGTTTCACCGCGCCCCCCTTTTCAACACGAGCACTCCAGACAAGCTGCTCATCCGGATGATCCGGGTCATGAGCAAATTTCTTCAAGTCGATATCCTTGAACTGTCCTTTTTCGCGAATCTTCTGCGAAGGAATATCCTTCATAATGGGAGCGTCGTTCACAGAGACGATTTCATAATTGATCATCTGGGAAGCGGTAGCACCATCCGGATCCTTCACTTCGAGAACAATCGTTTCAGGAGCGCACCAGAAATGCTTATCAGGAGCAGTCACAACAAGCATACGGCCTGGAGTCACATCGACTTTCAGCTTCTTGTTGCCCGAGACCGTCCACTTGAGTTCGTTCGGCTTGTTATCCGGATCGACAACATATTCGGCAAGATTAATCTGCTTGAAGAGTTCACCTTCCTTGATTTTCTGGTCAGGAACTCGCTTTACAAAGGCAGGAGGATCGTTCACGCGGAGAACCTCGTACACCATCTTGTGGCTGGCAGAAGCACCTTCCGGATCGGTCACGGTGAAGTTCAAGGTTTCCTTACCGCTCCACTGCTTACTCGGAGCAGAAACGATAACCGTATTATCCTTGCGGAAATCAACCTTCAAGTCCCTGTTGCCAGAGACGCTCCACTTGAGGCTTGAAGCGGAATTGTCCGGGTCAGAAGCCAAAGTATTAAGCACAAGCATCTTGAAGGATTCACCTTCGCTCACCGTTTCGCCCTTAGGAGCGTCAGCAGCAAAAATCGGCGGATCGTTGATAGAGCGGACCTCGTAATGAGCAGTCTTCGAAGCGGAAGCGCCTTCGGGGTCAGTCGCAGTAAACGTAATATCGGCAGAGCCATTCCAGAACTTGTTCGGAATGACGATCGTCGCGACATTGTTTTCCACCTTCACACCGAGCGTTTCACGAGAAGAAGTAGAAGGTTCAGCAGCGGCTTTCTTCCCCTTCTTCGATTTCTTGCTTGCAGAAGAACTGCCTGAGGCATTCACCTTGAAAGACCACTTGAGATCGGAAATTTTATGATCCGGGTCCTTGACCAAGTCATCAAGCTTGATGGTCATGAACTGCTTCTTTTCGTCAATAGACTGGTCCTTCAATTCCTTCACGAAAATCGGGGCGTCATTCACAGATTCAACGGTGAACACGACAGACTTGCTGTCAGAAGCGCCATCAGGGTCAGTCACGGTAATCTTGAGCGTTTCAGAACCATTCCAGTGCGGATTCGGTTGCGTCACGGTCAACTTGTGGGAGGCATCCATAGAAGCCTTGAGTTCCTTGGCACCTTCAATCTTCCACTTCAAGCGGTTCTTCGGATGGTCGAGATCCTCAACGAAATTATCCAGTTCGATAGGCTTGAACTGCCCCTTTTCCTTGATAGTCTGGCCAGGAATATCCTTCATGACAGGAGGATCGTTCACGGACTTCACCGTAAAGCCAACCGTCGTGCGCGCCTTGGCACCGTCGCCATCAGATACAGTCAAGGTAATCTTTTCGGAGCCATTCCACAGTGGGTTCGGAGTCTTCACGACAAGAATACCCGTCTTGGTAATGTTGGCCTTCAAATCCTTGTTTCCGGAAATTTCCCACTTCAACGTGTTGAAGTCGTCATCGGCATCAGAAGCATAATCGGCAAGATTAATCGGAGAGAATTCCGTCTTTTCGTCAATGACCTGGTCCGGAATCTTCGTGATGACAGGCACATCATTCACAGAGAGAACTGTAAACACAGCCTTGGAAGTAGCCTTAGCCCCTTCCGGGTCAGACACAATGAAAGTAATTTCGGAAGCGCCATTCCACTGGCCATTCGGCACATGGACATGAGCTGTGAGAGACGGGTCGATATCGACAGTCAGTTCCTCGTTCTTCCTCTTTCCACCAGGAAGCGGCTTCACATCATAGGAGAAGGTGAGTTCGGAAAGTTTGTTGTCCAAATCCTTCACCATGTCGGCAAGCTTGATGGGCTTGAACTGTTCCTTTTCCTTGACAGTCTGCGGAGTCACCTGCTTCACAAACATAGGAACATCGTTCACGGATTCCACCGTATAAGTCACAGTACGTTCATCAGAAGCGCCTTCAGGGTCAGTGACTTTCAAGGTAAGCGTCTCGGCACCATTCCACTGGGAACTCGGCGGAACGACCTTCATCACATGCCCCGCGTCAATAGTCACCTTCAATTCAGAATTGCCGGAGACACTCCACTTGAGCTTGTTCTTCGGATGGTCGAGATCCTCGACGTACTTATCCAATTCAACAGGCTTGAACTGTTCCTTTTCCTTGATGGTCTGTTCGGGAATATCCTTCATTATCGGAGGATCGTTCACGGACTTCACAACAAACTTCGCAGTCGTAGAAGCCTTTCCACCATCCGGGTCAACAGCGGTAAACGTCAAGGTTTCAGCACCATTCCACAGTTCGTTCGGAGTCTTGAACGTCACTTCGCGAGTTTTAGCATTCAAATTGACCTTGATGTCCTTATTTCCGGTGATTTCAAGTTTCAGCTTGGAGAGATCATGGTCGGCATCACTGAGATAATCATCCAGGAGAATGGACGAGAACTCAGTCTTTTCCTCGACAACCTGGTCAGGAATTTTCTTGAACACAGGAATATCATTGATGGAGCGCACTGTGAAAGTCACATTCTGGCGGGTAGAGGCGCCTTCAGGGTCGGAACAGGTGAATGTAGCGACAGCAGTACCATTCCAATACGGGTCTGGGATGACAACAGTCGCAATACCCTTTTCATCGACATTCACGCTGAGCGTACCATTTTCCGGTTCCTTGCCCTGGTGCTTGACTTCCACATCCCAAGTCAGTTCGTTTATCTTGTTGTCAGAATCGGTCACATGTTCAGCAAGCTTGATCTTATTGAACTGTTTCTTTTCATCAATCGTCTGGTTCGGAATTGGCTTGACAAAAACCGGAGGATCGTTGATGGAATTTACCGTAAATGTCGCTTCACATTCAGCGGAAGCGCCTTCCGGGTCTGTTACCTTGAACTTAATCGTTTCAGAACCGTTCCAGTTCTTGTTCGGCTGTTCAACAGTAATAATGGCGCCAACAATGGAAACCTTCAATTCCCTGTTACCGGAGAACGACCACTTCAAGTTTTCAAAGCGATGGTCCGGATCCTTCACATACTGGTCGGCACGGATAGTCTCGAAAGCCTGTCTTTCATCAATGGTCTGGTCCGGTATATTTTGAACAAATTCCGGCACATCGTTAATGGAGTTGACCGCAAATGTGGCCTTGGAGCTTGCGCTTGCACCAGCCGGGTCAGTCACCGTAAATGTAAGCGTCTCCGCCCCATTCCACAGCTCGTTCGGAATAACAATCGTTGCAGAACCGTAGCTATCGATATTTACCTTGAGTTCCCTGTTACCGGAAACAGTCCACTTCAAGCGCGTAATATCGTCATCGATATCAGAAACATACTCGCTCAAGGGAATCTGGTCAAATTCATTTCTCTCGTCAATGGTCTGACCCACCAGCGGTTTTACGAAAACAGGAGGATCGTTGACAGGGCGAACCGTAAACAGCGCAGTCTTGGAATCGCTCGCGAACTCGGGGTCAGAAGCGGTAAACTTGATATTAGCAGCACCATACCAGTGCGCATCCGGGATAACTACCGTCGCTACATGGTTCTGGTCAACCACCACATTCAGGTCTCCATCGGCTTGGACTTGCCCCTGCGGTTGGATGTCGAAATCCCAAGTAATCTGATTCTTCTTGTGGTCAACATCATTTACAAAGTCATCGAGTCTGATTTTAGCGAACTTCTGCCCTTCATCGACAGTCTGGTTCGGAATCGCCATCATCACAGGCGCGTTATTCACAGATTCAACAGTAAAATTGACTGTTTCGGAACCAGACGCGCCCTGAGTATCGGTCGCCGTGAATGTGATATCTTCGGAGCCATTCCAATACTGGTCCGGAACACGAATTTCAGCAAAATGGTTTGGCGAGATGGAGACTATCAACGACTTGTTACCAGAAACAGACCACTTCAAAAAACGCGGTTCGTCGTTATCGTCTGAAACATAATCATCAAGTTTAATTAGGGTAAACTTGCCACCCTCCAGGATTACTTCGCCAGGAATACCGGCCACTGAAGGCGGGTTGTTCGCACCCACCACACCGCCAGCGGCATTTTCCTGAGCAACACCAATCGATGTCAAGAGTCCCGCCGAAGCGAGCAACATCACCATTGACCAATTTTTAGGCTTCATTATGTTCTCCCATGTATTCTCCATATCCAGTTTGCCGACTATTTTTTCAAAAATTTACAATCGGCACAATTTTACGAAACAAATATAGTGCAATTCAAAAATAGAATTTGTGTTTTCATCCACAAAAACGCCATTTTTCGCCAACTGAAAGAAAGCATTTTGCATTCTTTTTATAACAACTTCAATATTTTCATTTCATGGTCAACTATTTTCCAAGTAAAAAAAAGGAAATAATGTTAAAAAAGGTTTCCACCTCGTTTCAGGCGAAACAGAACGTTCCGAAAAAGAAGTCCTCCGACAACGACGAGGCTACGTCACGGAATGCCGCGAAAAATTGTAAAAAAAATGTAAAAATACAATTTTCAAGCATGGTCATCCCTTGCCCAGTCCGATTTGACAGTGACAAAAAACGAATAAAGAGCTATTTTAGGGAAAAGCTCGCTAAAGGGCGAACCACTCTCTAAAAACTAGGTAAAAAATGAAATTCGTTTTTCTCTGCGACGCCAACTATCTCAAAGGCGACATGGTCAATTTCCAGAACAACTTCCCGACCAATCATGAACTCATCACGATGACCTCGGAAGACCTTCTCCAGAGCAAGTCCATCATCGACGGCACCTTCGCCATCCTGGCGGAACGTTCCACATGGCAGAAGAATTTCAGCCTTTTCCGTTACTTCGGACTTCTCCCGCTTCTCGAAGTGCTTCCGCTCGGCATCGTGACCCGCGGCCACAGAAACGAACCGCTCAAGGGCCGTTCCCAGAACAGGAACCAGGAAACGTTCTTCAACCCGGCAGCCTCCGCAGAAGAACTCTACCTCCAGGTGGACAAGTTCGTCGCCGCTCCGCCTTCCGGCTTTACCTACCCACGCGGCGCAGCTAGAATCTAAGGTTCTATGCAGCGGAAAGTCCTAGACTTCCTATTTACGCAAGGGGGCTTTACCCTATTCGCGATTCCAGACAAGTCGGAATTTGACGTAGCCTCCCTTAAAAAATTCGCGCTAGCGCTCAACGCCGGCGCGCGTTTTGTTCTTGTCGATTTTTCAGGGGAGCATTTCGAGGGAAACGCCCCGATTTCAACCTTATCGTTATTCCAAAAAGAACTCAACGAAATCGACACCGAGGAATTGTCCACAGCAGGCGACAACGTCGTCATCTCAGACATCAAGGCTCTCCCTAAAACGGATGTGGAATTCAGGACTTTCTACCACAATCTGAAAAAGCTCCAGAAAATAGCACCGCAAGTCATAGGAATCGTCTCCGCAAAAGATACCGAAAACGTAGGCAAGCTCATTTCCATCGCCCGAGTCCTTATCGTACCGAGCGCAAGCGACACGGATACCCCGGCAGCCTTCATCGAGGATGTCAAGGAAGCACAAGGCATTCCACTCCTTTGGCTTTCCGCCAAACGCCCAGACCGTAAAAAATTTCCACGTGCAAACAAGGCTATCCGCAAAAATTCTACAGCCATCAAGGAAGCATTCAAAGTCGGAAGCCTAGATAAGCCGGATGATTTCTGCAAAGTAGTCCGAAGAATGCACAAGATTTCCATTCTTCAGAAAAATCCCATGGACGGCATACCCAAAGTGTTTCGTCGTCTATTCCCGTTGTTCATGATTCTAGCAATTGCAGCGCCATTCCTTTTCGTGACAAATTCCGACAAGGAATCCAGCAACCTTCGCGATAGAGTACTAGAAAGGAACAGGCTCTCCGTAGCACCGTCCTTTGAATACGCTTTCGATGGCGAGGAAAGCATGCAAAGAATCGGACGCTACGCACTCGGAAGATTCAGCGCCATCGTCACTAACGAGAAAATTCTCAAGACCTATGTAGAGCAGACACTCGAGGAAAATGGATTTCCGGTCAATTCATGGGAAAACGACAAGAAGAACATTCCACCTAAAGGTACCGTCATCAAGTTTTCAAGACCCGACGACATGAAGTCCGTATCAGCAGATTCCATCGGTGCAGCCTGGAAATACTGGACATCGATATTCTCCGACAGCATCTCGTACCTCACGGAATTCTACCACGAAACCGCGACCGCAAAGGAACGAAAACACGGCGGTATCGATGTCGCAAGCCGCCTCGGTTCGCGCATCCTCGCCCCTTATGCAGCCAAGGCATGGACAAGTAAGGACGAACGTGGCGGAATCATCATAGGCCTCGTTCGCGAAAAGGATGTGCTCATCTTTATGCACTGCGATAAGTTGCTCTATCTAGACGGACAGGAAGTCATGCAGGGCGACCCCATCGCAACCGTCGGCACCACGGGCCACACCACAGGACCGCACGCTCATATTGTCACAGGACTTTTAGACAAGAAAGGAACAAAAAGAATAGGGAAATTTAGGTACAACGTGATAGACCCCATCAAGTGGTTTTACATGTTCAAGCCCACATCCATGAAGTGACGAGAGTCACAAAAAAGAAAAAAATAATCATCCACGGCCTTTATGTAAAGGAAATGTTACATTCAGACTATCGCAAATATATCCACATTTTAATAACTTTGCCGCAGGGATTGAGAAGAAGAAAAAAATGGATGTGTTAAAAGGAATTAGGAAAAAATGAAAATACAGATTTTGCTTTCCGTAGCTCTCGCAGCAACATTCTTCTCCGGCTGTTCCGGAGTCGTCACCCCGAAAGTCGAACGCGCCTATCATCACGATTCAGCGCACAACATTCCCGCCATTGACAATATGATTGTTGAAATGAAGCAGGAATACATCAACAAGTGCTACATGCCCGTCGCCAACAGGAAGCCGCCTGAAAATTCCTGCCAGACCGATTTGTTCCAGATGCTGGAACGACGCTACCACATGAATTTCAACCAAAATCACGTGGCAATCATCAGTAACGAGCTGTTCTTCAAGGACATCGACAAGGAAATCCAGAAGATGGCACGCACTGATCCTGAGGTTCGCAACGCCATTCGCAACGGCGGCTTTACAAGCAACGAAGAAATGCTCGCCTACTACAGAGACAAGTACAAGTTCGAAACTCAGCTGGAACAATACTAATAAAATAATTTTAAAAGTGAAAGCCGCGGTCTCCCGCGGTTTTTCTGTATGAAGTCCTTCGGGCGCATATAGGGCGGCTCGGTCATGACGAGTCTGCAAGCAGCCTCGTCGCGACGCTCGCCTTTTACTATATTTGAACTCGCAAAATTTTAACCTGGGCCGCCGTTTGTGGCGGTCCGCATAAAAAGAGAAAATCATGGGTAAAAGTCTATATCAGAAGATTTTCGAAAGCCACACTGTCGCAAAGCTCCCGAGCGGCCAGTGCCAGCTTTTCATCGGTCTCCACCTCTGCCACGAAGTCACAAGCCCGCAGGCTTTCGCTTCTCTCCGTGAAGAAGGCACGAAGGTTCTGTTCCCGGAACGCACCTTCGCAACGGTTGACCACATCATCCCGACCACATTCCCGGAACGCAACCGTCCCTTCCAGGACGCCATTTCCGAAGAAATGCTTTCCCATATCGAAAAGAACACCGAATCTAACGGCATCAAGTTCTTTGGTCCGAAGACTAACGAACAGGGCGTGATTCACATTGTGGGCCCGGAAGAAGGCGTGACCCAGCCGGGTATGACCGTCGCTTGCGGTGACTCTCACACTGCTACCCACGGTGCTTTCGGCGCTATCGCATTTGGTATCGGCACAAGCCAGGTGGCAGACGTTCTCGCTACCCAGACTCTGGCCATGAGCCCCCTCAAGACCCGCCGCATCAACTTCACCGGCACCCTGAAGGCTGGCGTTACCGCTAAGGACGTAGCACTTGCCTACATAGCAAAGCTTGGCGTGAACGGTGGCGTCGGGTACGCTTACGAATTTGCAGGCCCGGTTATCGAAAACATGAGCATGGAAGGCCGCATGACGGTCTGCAACATGGCTATCGAAGGCGGCGCACGCGTTGGCTACTGCAACCCCGACGAAAAGACATTTGAATTCCTGAAGGGCAAGCCCTACGCTCCGAAGGCCGACAAGTGGGACGAAGCCGTTGCCTACTGGAAGTCCGTCGCTACCGACGCCGACGCTCAGTTCGACGACGAAATCGAAATCAACTGCGACAACCTCGAACCGATGGTTACCTGGGGTATCACTCCGGCTCAGGCCATCCAGCTGAACGACAACATGCCGAAGATCAGCGAATTCGAAGGTTCCGAAAAGAAGGTCATCTCCGAAGCTTATGAATACATGGGCTGGGAAGAAGGCGGCAAGATGATTGGCACCCCGATCGACATCGCTTTCGTCGGTTCCTGCACCAACGGTCGCCTTTCTGACCCCCAGGCTGCTGCTGAAATCATCAAGGGCCACAAGGTTGCCGACACCGTCAAGATGTGGGTCGTTCCTGGTTCCATGAAGATCAAGGTGGAAGCAGAAGCTCTCGGTCTCGACAAGATCTTCAAGGAAGCTGGTGCAGAATGGCGTGAAGCCGGCTGCTCCCTCTGCCTTGCCATGAACCCGGATAAGCTGAAGGGTCGCCAGGTAAGCGCATCTTCCAGCAACCGTAACTTCAAGGGCCGTCAAGGCTCCCCCACCGGCCGTACCATTTTGATGAGCCCCGCCATGGTTGCCGCTGCTGCAATCGAAGGCAAGGTCACCGACGTCCGCAAGTACATCAAGTAATTGGAA
>JAZLIJ010000057.1:0-7512 GCA_045617325.1 Fibrobacter sp. | reverse complement strand
TATAGACTTGGCCGTCACGGTCATCAGTCAATGTCCCCGTTACAACAGTTGCCGGATCAACAACAGACACGCTACTGCTGGAAGCGATGCTACCGCTCGATTTCACACTGCTACTGGACGCAACTGAACTACTAGACAGATCTGTTCCCGAAGAATTCACATTGTCACGAGAGGAACTAGACAAATCGCCATCTTCACCATCGGAGGAAGAGTCTCCCTTGACACTGGAGGAAGATTTGTCTTTACCGTCCTCGACATCGCTCGGAGCGACGCTTGAAGAACTGTTCTTCTCGCTATTGGAGGAGTAATCCTCGTCATCGCCATCGTCGCCATCAACCTTCGTGCTGCTCGACGACTTTGTAGAAGTCGAACTCGGCTTTGTCTGGTCGTAAGACTTGAACCATGCATCGCCATCGCACTCATACAGAAGGTCTTCGCTTTCCACAAAAACCTTTTCGCCGATGACGCTCATGTCGCACTTGTGCTCTTCAAGTTCCTTCAGGTCCTTGACCTCGGTCGGCAACTTTGTCGCCGGGCTAGATGTAGAACTATCATCGCTGCAGGCGTTGAGCGCAACGGCAAGCGGAATAACGCTTACCAGCGCAAAGGCTTTCAACAAACCGAACTTCATAAAGTTTTCCTCGATCTTTTACAACCAAATAGTAGAAAAAGAATAAAGGGACTCCCAGTCGCCCGCAACAATCGTGATTCCATAAATACCCCTCTTTTTTAGGCGTTTTTTTACTATATGATTCACTCTGTTACATATAGGTGTTTTTTTTATAATTCTCGTTTTAAGTGTTGTGAAAAATAAGTTCTCTATAATGACAAGCTATTATCATGTATTCTGTAATGAGGTTAAATATGGCGACGTCGTTATTACAAATTCGAATGGATGAAGATTTGAAAAACCAGGCCGCAGAATTGTTCGAAAGTCTCGGCATGGACATCCCTACTGCAATTCGTGTATTTTTCAAGCGTGCCCTTGTTGAAAAAGGATTGCCCTTTGATGTCAAGGTCACACCATCAAATGAAATTGAGGATCCGACTGGACTTCTTGCGGCGTTCCGGGCTGCAAATGAAAATGCACATCGAAATGGAACCGCTGGCATGAGCGAAGAAGAAATCGAAGCCGAAATCAAGCTTATGCACGAAGAACGGAGACGGAAAAGAAACGGATAGTTTTTCAGAATACTGCAGCGCGGATTAACTCGCGTTAGAAAAATGAGAAAACTCCAGAGTTGTGATCTCTGGAGTTTGAATTTTTTTCTTGTGGTGCATCCTTACAAGCTGTTCACTGCTTCGAACAGCTGCATCATCTTTTCTGAGTTCTTGATGCCGGGAGCGTCTTCAACGCCACTGGACACGTCCACAAGTTCGGGGGAGAACTTGCTGCAGATTTCAGAAACGTTCTCGGGAGTGATGCCGCCGGCGAGCCAGAAGGGTGTTTCGCCTGCCTTTTCGCGAAGCAGTTCTTCGGGAATACGTTTTCCGGATCCGCCGGGGATGCCTTCTACCTTGGCGTCCAGAAGAACGCGGGGCTCGCCGTGCTTGCGGATGGCGGCGAAGTTTTCGAAGTCTTCTGCGGAACCGATGCGAAGGGCGTTGTAGCAGGGGAGTGAACTTGTCATTCCGGGCGCCGACCCGGAATCTCCCTTGTCAAATGCGGGTGCTGCAAATCCGTGGAACTGCACTGCGTCCAGAACGCCTTCGGCCGCAAGCTTAATGGCGGTCTTGCCTTCTTCTGTGGTGGTTTCGGTAATGACGCCAACAAACAGGGGGCAGGCGCGGCCTTCCACAGAGTATTCGCTACGGAGCAGCTGGGTGAAGTCGCGGACGAACTTTTCGTTAGTCAGACGCTTGGTGTTGCTGAAAACGAAGCCCAGCATGTCGGCGCCCATTTCGGCGGCAGCAAAGCCGTCCTCTTCGCGTGTGATGCCGCAAATCTTGACCATGGGAATCTGTGCGCCGTAGGCTGCGCGCTTGGCGTCACGGCGTTCTGCAAAGGTCTTCCAGAAGTCACCGCGGCGGTTTTCGTCGGCATCGCCAAATGCCTTTACCAGCTTGGCGGCCAGCGGCGGGTTCTTTGCCACGGCTTCGCCAACGAGAATTCCCTTGAAGCCCAGACTGCGGGCGAATGCGGCGTCGGCAGGAGTGTGCACGCCACTTTCAAAAACAGCCTTTGCCGGCAACTTGTTGCGGATAGCTGCAGGAACCATGGGGTCGATGTGGAAGGTTGCCAGGTCGCGGGAATTTACGCCAGCAACGATGGTGCGTTCGGCACTTTTTGCTGCGTCCCCTGCGGCTTCCTTGTCCAATGTTTCCAAAACAAGATTCAGCTTTCTCAGATCGTCCGGTTCTCGAACTTCCACAAAAGCCTGCATCTCGAAACTCTGGGCGCGCTTGGCCATCTTGATCAGCTGCTCGTCATCCAGAATGCGGGCAATCAAAAGAACCGCGTCGGCACCGCAGCGGTAAGCGATGTCGATTTCATCTTCGAACAGCAAGAAGTCCTTACGGAGCACGGCGCACTTCTTGGTTCCCAACTTGTCGGCGGTTGTATCGCCATTATCCACGGCCTTGGCCACCGTAATCAGGTCAGCCAAAGTTCCCTTGAAGTAGTTGGTTTCCGTAAGCACAGAAATCGCCTGTGCGCCGGCGGAGGCGTAAGTGCAGGCCAAATCCGCAGGAACCAAGTCTGGGGCAATGTCTCCCTTGGAGGGCGAAGCTCGCTTGACTTCGAGAATGGGACCCGGGCGGCCGAGAAATTCGCAACGGCCAACGGTACGCTTTTCGGGAATGTCAAAGCCAAAGGTGAGACCAAGACGTTCAATGTCTGCGCGTCTGCGGTCAACAATCTTCTTTAAAATATCTTCGCTCATATATAGGCTCCAGGTACGAGGTTCCAGGTACGTGGCTTGAAACTCAAGGTTCCAGGTTCGAGGCTCCAGGTTCAACGTTTAGTGCTCGAGGCCCTGGATGCGGGGGCTTGAAATTTTACCCGCAAAATTTAGAAAATCTCAATGATCAAATACTTTATGAGATCATCTTGTAGGCTGGATATGGAATAAAAAGGTCTTTATTCGCTTTGCTGTCTGTTACATACAACTGTAATTCAGAAAAAATAGGGGTGCGTTGAAAAAATGTAGAACGAGAGAATGATTCAAATAAACTATCTTTGCGTCAAGGAGAAAAAAATGACTTTTATAAGAAAATTTGGTCTTTGCGTTATCGTTTCTGCATTTTTCTTTGGATGTTCCGATAAGGGAACTTCTCATGATAAGGAAACTTCTAAAGAGATTGAAGCTTCATGTGAAGAATCTGGTGGCTTGTTCCTGGATGCAAAGAATCGCTGCTTGTGTGGTGAGATACTTTGCGCGGAAGGTGTGCTGTGTGATGAATCAGATACGACAGTGTGTTCTGGAATGTCTATAGAAAAACCTGCAGATAAGACTGACGACGGCAAGACTGACGAGAAGGTTGACGAAAAACCTGCAGACAAGGATGACGACGGCAAGACTGAAGAAAAGGTAGACGAAAAACCTGCAGATAAGACTGATGACGGCAAGACCGACGAGAAGGTCGACGAAGGGGAAGTTGACCCTGTGGATGAATCTTGCCAAAAGTCCGGTGGTTTATTTGTTGATGCAAAGAATCGCTGCCTCTGTGGTGAAACTCTTTGCGCAGAAGGCGTTCTGTGTGATGAATCTGATAAGACCGTATGTTCCGGTACGTCGACAGAAAAACCTGCTGACAAGGATGACGGCGGAAAGACAGACGAGAAAGCTGACGAAGAAAAACCTGGCGACAAAGCCGATGAAAAGGCTGACGAGAAGGAAGTTGATCCCGCCAAGGAACCTTGTGAAAAGTCCGGCGGCGTTTACGATGAAGAATCTAGGGCTTGCCAGTGTGGCGAATACAAGTGCGGCGCAGGTGTTGCCTGCAGTTCCTCCGACAAGGATATGTGTGCTGACTTTGACTGCGCTCCCAATGCATCTAGCTGCCTCAACGGAACTTATCAGGTTTGTAGCGATAAAGGCCGCTGGTCTGTATCTCAAGCTTGCCCCGGCAACAACAGCTGCGCTTCTGAAACTGAATGTGGCGAATGCAAGGATGGCGACATCAAGTGCGACGATGACCCGGAAACGAATGTGGGTACCTCAAAGATTTGCGTAAAGGGCAAGTGGGAAGTTCAGAATGAATGTGCCAATGAAGAAGGTCGTCCGGTTTCTTGCTTAAAGGAAGCTTCTGGTCCGTCCAAGGTTTGCGGCGAATGTAGGAATATGCCGACCCAGCAGTGCACGAACGTTACGACTCCAGGTGCTTCGACTGATTTGCTGATAGGTCACCTGTACATGTGCGAAGGCGGCAAGATGCGTGGTTTCCAAAAGTCTGCAGAAGGTGAGATCACCTTAACCGAAGATAAATACATCAAGTGTGATGCCGGTAATTCCTGCAACCCGGATCGTACCGCTTGCGGTGAATGCTGTGTTGGTCGAAAAATCTGCAAAAATGACGGCATTGTTTGGAAGGATGGCATCCCCGATGGAACTATCGGACAGATGTATACTTGCGTAGATGGCGTGATTGACGCAAACCCCACACCATGCCCGAATGAAACGCTCTGTGACGCACGAACTCTGGGACAGTCTTGTGGTGAATGTGGTATGACTACTAGATGGCATCATGGATACAACTGTGCCACTACGATTGATGGCAAACATAATTCTCAAGTTTGTGCTGTCTCTCACGGTGGCGGCAATTGGGATTATTATGGCTATTGGAAAAATCAAAACACATGCGCCTACATGTGTATTAGTGATGAAAGTTATGGAAGCAAGTGCTACGGAAAATGTCTTTTGTCTAACAACACTTGTGGGTTATAACAGAAGCGTTTGCTTGTAAAAAAAGTCCTCCTAAGGAGGACTTTTTTGTTTTTATGCTTTGCCTAATTTCTATTTTTTGATGACTTTAGGCGGGCTTATATGTTAACGACATCTGCTCACTGTCACAAATTGCAAACAAATGCGCATGTGGTTATTGCGACTATCTACAAAATGGCGTATATTTTTGTTTACGTACGAATATCCCCCATTTCGCCTTAGGAGTTTTATATGCGTAAAAAGATTTCGCTGATGCTTCCGCTACTTTGTGCCCCGTTGGCCTTTTGGGCCTGCGGTGACGGCGAGTCCAATTCCGGGACCTCTGCAAATGGTTCTGTTTCCGAGTCCGATTTGGTTGTTGCGACTTTCGATGACTTGCCTGTTTGCAGCGGCAAGCGTGATGGCGCTACCGCCTACGTGAAGGATGAAAAGACCGCCTACATCTGCGAAGACGGCAAATGGATTTCCGATGACGAAACGGACGGCGACGATTCATCTTCATCTGTCAAGCCCGGTTCCTCCAGCAGCAAGAAGGACGACCCGATGTCCAGTAGCAGTCGCGGTCTTTTTGATGATGAATTTCTGAATCCGGAAATCACCTACGGCACCATGACTGATACTCGCGACAATAAGACCTACAAGACAGTTAAGATCGGTGATCAGGTGTGGATGGCCGAGAACCTAAACTACGATTATAACAAGGGAACTGCCAAGAGCTATTGCTATGATGATAATGAAGCCAACTGCGATGTAACCGGTCGCCTTTACACCTGGGCTGCAGCCATTGACTCTGTTGCCTTGGCAAACGATGCAGACAATCCTCAGACTTGCGGCTTCGGCAAGACTTGTACTCTGCCGACAGTTGTTCAGGGCGTGTGCCCCAGCGGCTGGCACTTGCCAACATACGACGAATGGCAAACATTGTTCAAGGCTGTTGGTGGTTCCAGCGCTGCTGGTAAGGCTCTTAAGTCGGGCAGTGGCTGGAACAGCAATGGCAACGGAACGGATGCCTACGGCTTCTCCGCGCTCCCTGCAGGCGACAGGAGCTACGATGGCTATTTCAGCTATGCCGGCTACAGCGCCAACTTCTGGTCTGCTAGCGAGGACAATAGCCTCAGCGCCTACCTCATGTACTTGAACTACTACCTCGAGGATGCCCGCATGCACGACAGCGGTAGCGGTAAGAGCAACGGTTTCTCAGTGCGTTGTCTCCAAGACTTCAACTAAACTTTTACCTAAAATAGGTTGTCTAATTCATTTTATTCAATTTACTTGCTGTATTGAATAAAAATTAACCTTTTTTGTTCAATATGGTTGCTTTGTTGACTAAAAATGCTATTTTTAAGGCATGAAAAGTGCCCTGCTCAATCAGCGAAAAGAACGGGATCGCCTTTTGGCGGAGCCTTACCTTACACGTCAAACAGTGTATGATTTTGATGCCTTGCTCCAGAGCCCGAACATAAAGTTGTTAACGGGGCCTCGTCGCGTGGGGAAATCTACCCAGGCTATTTTGATGCTGCGCGGGAAGAATTTTGCTTACTTGAATTTCGATGATAATGAATTGCTAAAAGGCTGGAACGAGGAACAGGCGGAAATGCTGCTGAACGAGGTGTACCCGAATTTTCAGTACCTTTTGCTTGACGAAGTCCAAAATGTAAGTGGCTGGGATGTTTGGGTCGGAAAGCTTTTTCGTCGTGGGTACAACCTGGTTATAACAGGTAGTAACGCCAACATGCTTTCGGGAGAAATGGCAACCGTGCTTACGGGGCGATATCTTGAAATCAAGATGCTACCTTTTAGTTTGTTTGAAACATGCTCGTTTAATCGGGAATTGACCAAGGACGATTATCTTAAAAACGGGGGCTATCCGGAAACGGTGTCGCAACGGACCATAACGCAAACATACCTGCAGACACTGTTCGATTCCATTGTGTACAAGGATGTGGTCCGTAGGCACAAGATCCGAAATGTTACGGACCTGAACAATGTGGCTACATTCCTTCTTGCAAATTTTACGGGAACATTTAGCTACAACGATGTGGCGGATGACCTTGGCCTATCCAGCGTTGCCACAACAAAAAAGTTCATGGACTATTTGCATGAGCCATTCCTGTTCTATTATCTGGATAGATACAGCAACAAATTGAAACTAATGAAAAAGGCTCCGCGCAAGGTCTATGTGGTTGACAATGGCTTTGTTTCGTCGAGGGCGTTTAGCCTTAGCGAAAATCTGGGAAAACTTCTGGAAAATCAAGTCTTTATTGAATTGCTTCGCCGTGGGTACGATACCGAAAAATCCTTGTTCTACTACCATTCCCGTAATGACAAAGAAACGGATTTTGTAGTTCGTGAAGGTAACAAGGTAAAGCAGCTAATTCAAGTTTGTTACGAGATGTCGAACGAAAAAACAGAAAAGCGTGAAGTGGGGAGCCTTGTGGAATGCGCAGGCGAACTGAAGTGCGATAACCTTACTATCGTGACATGGAATGATGAACGGGTCATTGAAAAGAACGGGTATGTTATTAAGGTTGTTCCCGTGGAAAAATTTTGAATGAGATTTTATTGTCTCCAAGACTCCAACTAAACTTTTACCTAAAATAGGTGACTTTGGGTAAATGAAAAACTCCCC
>JAZLIJ010000056.1:0-6557 GCA_045617325.1 Fibrobacter sp. | reverse complement strand
TGCAATATTGGATATCGTCAAGTCCATGTTCGTTATCAACAATAAGACCGGTTGCCGTTTTCTTACGGTCGATGCGTACGTTGGTGCGCTTTCGTTCTACGAAGGCAACGGCTTTAGGCAAATGCTTCTTGATGACAATGATCCGCACACCCGTGTGATGTACTTCGATCTCATCGACCTCGCCGCGTGATTGTTGTTTATTGCAAAAAAAAGACCTGCATCGCTGCAGGTCTTTTTCAATTCCTTGGAATTATCAAGAATTAAGGCTAGGATTAAGCTCTTGCCTTGGCCTTGTCGCCGTACTTCTTGATGAGTTCTTCCTGGATGTTGCGCGGCACCGGAGAGTACTTGCAGAATTCCATGGTGAACTCAGCCTTACCCTGGGTCATGGAGCGGAGGTCCGTAGCGTAACCGAACATTTCGGAAAGCGGGACTTCGGCGAGAATCGTGGTCATGTTCTGCTCTTCGTTTGTGCCAGTGATAGCACCACGACGCTGAGAAACGTTACCGACGACGTTACCCTGGAATTCAGTCGGGGTCTGGATTTCGACCTTCATGATCGGTTCCAGAATCTGGGCGCCGGCCTTTTCGAAGGCTTCGCGGAATGCCATGCGGGCGCAAATCTGGAAGGCCATATCAGAGGAGTCGACCGGGTGGAATGCACCATCCTGGACTTCCATTTCGATACCCACGACCGGGAAGCCGATGAGGGAACCTGCTTCCATGCAGCTCTGGAAACCCTTGTCGCAAGACGGGATGTATTCCTTAGGAATACGGCCACCGACGACAGAGTTCACGAAGTTGTAGACCTTTTCGGAGTCGCCTTCGACAGTCATCGGGCGCATGATGCCGCTCATCTTAGCGAACTGACCCGAACCACCGGTCTGCTTCTTGTGGGTGTATTCGAACTTGGATTCGCGGGTGATGGTTTCGCGGTATGCCACCTGCGGAGCACCGGTCTGCACGTCGCAGTGGTATTCACGGCGCATACGTTCGATGTAAACGTCAAGGTGAAGTTCGCCCATACCCTTGATGATGGTTTCGCCGGATTCCTTGTCAACAGTGACCTGGAACGTCGGGTCTTCCTTCGTGAAGCGGTTCAAGGCCTTGGACATGTTGGCGAGGTCATCGCGGTTCTTGGCTTCGATCACGAGTTCGATAACCGGGTTAGGAACGTGCATGGAAGTCATGTTGTAGTTGTTCTTGCCATCGGTGAAGGTCGTACCGGATGCGCAGTCGATACCGAACAGGGCAACAATGTCGCCTGCACCGGCTTCGGTGATATCCACCATTTCATCGGCGTGCATACGGACCAAGCGGCCAACGGAAACCTTCTTGCCGGTTGCCATGTTGGTGATCATGTCGCCCTTCTTGAGGGTACCCTGGTAAACGCGGATGTAGGTGAGCTGGCCATAGCGGTCGTTCACGAGCTTGAATGCGTAGCAGACGAGCGGGGAGTTGTCATCGCTCTTGAGCACGACTTCGGCTTCTTCGTTGTCGAGGTCGAGGCACTTGTTCTCAACGTCGGTCGGGTTCGGGAGGTAGTCCACAACACCGTCGAGGAGTTTCTGGACACCCACGTTCTTATGGGCGGAACCCATGAACACCGGAGTGATTTCGAGGGAGATGGTGGCCTTGCGGATGGTGCTCTTGATGAGCTGCTTGTCAATTTCATCAACGCCGTACTTGCCTTCCATGGCCATTTCCATGATTTCGTCGCTGTAGTCTGCGCAGCAGTCAACGAGCTTTTCACGGTATTCCTGAGCCTGGTCAGCGAGTTCTGCCGGGATTTCCTTTTCGATCAGGTCGTCACCGTTTTCGCCTTCGAAGTAGTAGGCCTTCATTTCGACGAGGTCGACCACGCCCTTAAGATTGGATTCGAGACCGATAGGAATCTGCATGACGCAGGGCTTGTGGTTGAGCTTTTCGCGGAGCATTTCGGCAACGCGGAGCGGGTTTGCACCAGAACGGTCGCACTTGTTCACGAACACGACGCGCGGTACATGGTAGCGCTTCATCTGGCGGTCAACGGTAATAGACTGGGACTGGACGCCTTCAACGCCAGTGAGGACGAGGATAGCACCGTCCAACACGCGGAGAGAACGTTCCACTTCGATTGTGAAGTCAACGTGCCCCGGGGTATCGATGATGTTGATGGTGTCCTTTTCGCCGCTCTTGGTGTGAGTCCAGCTTGCGAAGGTGGCAGCAGACTGAATCGTGATGCCGCGTTCGCGTTCAAGTTCCATGGAGTCCATCGTGGCACCGACGCCGTCTTTACCACGAACTTCGTGGATGGCGTGAATACGCTTTGTGAAGTAGAGGATACGTTCGGTAAGAGTGGTCTTACCAGAGTCGATGTGGGCAGAAATACCAATATTTCTGTGCGTTGCAATGTTTTTCATATGTTATTCCACTGATGGAGTTGATTGTTTTGATTTGTTGGGCGCAAATGTAGAAAAATTTGGGGTATGCTCAAGGGCGGAATTTGCTTTTTTGTGTCGATGTGGGGGTGTTTTTGACTCGACAAGGCGGCTAGCGCTTGCTTTTTTTCAGTATTCTGCTGCACAAAAACGCCGAAACGAGCACTATCGCCGTGCAAATCGCGTATGTGAACCACGTGAACCAGGGGCCGAGATTGATGAAATAACGCTGGGCCGCTGCTGTCGTGTAATTCTGGCTCAGAAGATTTTCCGTGAAATCACCTACGTTTATAGGAAGGTAGAACCTGCTGAGTGCAACCTGGAGAAGGACGAATGCTGTGGCCTGCCTGATGGACAGGGGCTTTTGGTTGAGGACGTGACCTAGGGGGATGAGGAAAAGAGGAATTTGCGGAAAGATGTGTCTTGCCTCGCTGTCGGTCGCGAAAAAGAAAATGACGAAAAAGGCGAGTGCATATCCGGGGCTTCTACCGAAGATTTCCTTTACAAAGTCGCGGAAGAAAAACAGCACGAGTAGCGGAAGTATCCCGAAGTAGCAAATATGCGCTATGGGGGTGATCAGAGGGTACTTGAGTGGTCGAAGCAGAATTTGAAGAATAAATGCTGTTTCGTTAAAGTAGTACTCGTGGTTTGCATAGGCGCCAAGGAATGCCATGACGGCTCCGTAACCGATGAAGATGAATAGAAATTTTTTCCAGGGAATTCGTCGCAAGTATTCGGTGGGCATGTAAAAATGCTGTTTGATGCCTTGCCTAAGCCAGTAGAGAAACGCTGTCCAGAGGGCTATATTCGTAAGAATCAGTGGAATGGATGCTTCCGTGAACAGCATACTTTTGAGGATGGACTGCTTGTGTAGAACGTACAGTAAGGCGATAGCCATGGCTGAGCAAATCGGAAAAATCAAAAGGAGGTCGCCGGCGCGGTACTTGAGGCGGGGGGCGTCCTGCGGAAATGGTTCCCTGAAAATGTGGAGAATCATCATTATGTAGGTGACGGTCGGCCAGGTGACTAGTCCTAAAAATGAAACAAGTATTGAAAGAACGTTTCTTTCGCGAAGATAGAGGTAGTAGGAAGCGAGAAAAATGGTGAGTGCGAAGGCGTCTGTCTGGAAAGGCTCAAAGCCGCAGTTCTTCAAGTAGAAGTGGTTAAAAAACAGACTTGCGAAGAGAATGATGGTTGTCGCCTTTTTCCAAAGACAAAACTTGGCGAGCTTAAAGAAGAAAAATAGCTGGAGCGCCAGATTCAAATAGTGGATTGCATAGACTGCATGTGTCAGGTTCTCATGGCTCGGTTCGATACTGAACAGGTAAAAGGTCAGGTTGATGACGAAGAAGGGGAAAATGCGGAAGATGCGGAAGCGGTCGTAGCCGCTGTGAAAAAAGTCTATAGAAAAATCCTGTGCGACTTTATAATAAAACTGTCCGTCGCATTCGGCCCCTTCCTTTAGGGGGAATGTTTCGCCAACGACGGAAAGTGTGAAAACAGAAATCAAAAATAGCACCAGAGCGATTGATGTCCAGTGCTGCTTGAAAAACGTTTTTGTCTTGTAAATCAAAATGAAAGCCTAGAAATTAGACGGCTGTGTCGTCTGCTTTTTTGGGGGGCTCGTTTTCACAGAAACTGGGTTCGGAACACTTGTGTTCTGCGTCTTCGGGACGTTCAATGGAATTTTCTACGAGAACGGGCTTTTCCAAATCGATGAGTGCCTTGAAGTAGGTGTCCGCAGTCTTGCCTACTTCCGTGGTGTCGTAGTAGGTGTAGGCTCCGTTTCCGACAGCGCCTAGCGTAGGAATGGCGCGGAGTGCCATGCGGCCGATAAACTTTGTGGAAAGCTGAATGCCAATTTTTTGCAAAAGTTTGTTCAATGCCGCGAAGGAGAGCTTTTGCACAACAAGCCTGCTGCCTGTGCGGACGGCGATATCACGTAAAAGCTGCGATGCGCTATGGCGGAAAAGACACCAGACCATGGCTTCGCGACTGAGGAAGGCTATCTTGCCGTATGTTGCCGCAATGTCGGAAACGAGTTGCGCCTGGATGCGCCAAACAGTTGCGATGTCCGGAATCGACGTAATGATTCCTGTGATACCTGCGGGAATGGAGAGCGTTGTGCTTACGGTGGCTGCCTTGAAACTCGCCTGCTTGATGAGGCGCTGGACTCGAGCCTCGGCGTCTTCGTTTTTCGTAAGCAGGGAGTCTGGGATGTCGGTGATTAGGTCAAAAAGAATCTGGTAAACTTTTTCCTGGATGGATTTGCTCTTCTTGATTCTAAATTCCTTGAAATTTAACATGGACTCGCTCCTTGATTCCTTGAACTCTTTGTTAAAATAATTTTTTATTTCAAAAACATCTTAACAAATCCTGCAATATTTTGTGGAAGTGTGTAGTGAAAATTGCTTTTTTCAAGCCATAACTCAAGGAGTTCGTTAATCCAGAGTCTGTCTGATGCTGCGTTTGTGACGATGATTTCTGTGCTATCACCGTTTTCTACAAGCTGGTAGTTTATATGGACGGAAATCGCTTTGTCTTCGCCGTGGGGGAGGGCTGTCAAGTCAGCTGTTTTCTTGTTTGCGTTGACGCTGAAACTGAGGTTGTTTTTAAAGACGTTGATGAGTTCTTCTGGCATGTGGAAAATCCTTTGGTGAACTGCGCTTTAGAATAGAATTTTTGCGAAGAGACCTGCGCTTTTGGGAAGTTCTCGCCTGAGTGTATGATTCTGAAACCACCAGTCGGCGGCTTCTGCAATCATGATTCTGTCGCTTGTAATCTTATTGAATACGATTTCTGTGCCTTGCGAATTATCTTGGAAAGAATAATAAGCTCTAAATGAGGTTTCTTTTTCTTCTCCATGCAGAAGGATGGTGATGTCTGCGCAGTTGTTCTGCGAATCAATTGCAATTTTGCAGATTTCGCCAAGTCTTTTGACGAAGTCGCTTCGCTTGATGAATAGTTCGACAGCCTTGTCGCGTGCGTTTGAAAGAAAGGACATGTTGGCAATTAACAATGAACAATGAACAATTAACACAAATGCGTAAGGCGAGAGCAGCGCGAATGCTTGCATTCGCATTGCCGAGCCTAGCATTGTACGCCTACGGCGTTCGCAGCTGCGGTTATGAAATATCAAAATGCAAGCATTTTGCTGCTTCATAACCTGGCGTGCTATTGGCACAAGACCCCGAGCTTGACACGGGGGACTGTGCAATTAACACAAATGCGTAGGTCGAGTGTCGCGGCCGTGGTGGACGCTTTCAGCGTCCATGGCTTCGCTCACAAATAATCGTAAACGAGTTTACGATTGCTTGATTCGCTTGTGCATTGTTGCACGGACATGACGGACCGAGGCCAGCATTGAACGCCTACGGCGTTCGCAGCGGCGGTTATGAAATATCAAAATGCAAGCATTTTGCTGCTTCATAACCTTGCATGCTGTTGGCACGGGACCCCGAGCTCGACTCGGGGGATTGAGCAATGAACAATGAACAACGAATAGAGAATAGTGAATAGGGTATAGTTTGGTGCCTGCGGCGCAGTGGGGCGCAGAGGCAAGACGCATTTGCGATACGCAAGCGAGATTCCGTGTCGGTGCACGGGATGACAGGGCCGAAAACGGTCATTCTGGAGGCTCGGAGAGAGAATCAAGGATGAAGGATGAAGGATGAATTATGAGATTGGATGATTTGCTAGACGGTTTCGATATCTGAAAACAGCTCAACCACAGATGGCGAAAGCCATCATTAACCAAAACAACTTTTTCATTATTTCAATCCTTATATATTCTAAAAACTCAATATTATTCCATTTTCAGCATGAAATCCTATTTTCAAAATTCCCTGCCTAGGATAGCACACCCAGGAATCTCTATAATCGCATAAATTCCCATCCACAAGCATCAAGCGACCTTCAAAAAAAGCCCCGGAATACCAGCCTTGATTTTCTACAAACATACTGTCTTTTACATTATTATCAATTTTTAGATAAACATTTGCAGAATGAACATCATAAAAAAGACAATATACATCATCGCCCCAGGCCCTTACGTCATCGCACTTTTCAATCCACTTCAAATTTTCTTCCAACCGTTTATACACCAGCGTCCTTCCAACCGTATCCAATACGGCATAC
>JAZLIJ010000055.1:0-9623 GCA_045617325.1 Fibrobacter sp. | reverse complement strand
CTTGCGTTCTGCCATGATTTCTGGACGGTCCATGATTGCCTCCCTGAAGCCTCTCTACAAGCAATGCTTTCGGATTTCTTCGACTGAATGGCCGGTGCCCCTGGATACCTGTTCCAGCGAGAGGCCCATGGCGAGGAAGTTTTTAGCGGACTGCACTAACTTCGCCAAACCCTTTGCAAGGCCGATAGCTTCACCCTCGGAACGACCTTCTTCACGACCTTCTTCACGGCCTTCTTCACGGCCTTCTTCACGGCCCTCAGCGCGCCCCTCTTCACGGCCTTCTGCACGGAGTTCGTCGGCAACGGACACGAATCCTTTACGCTTGCGTTCTGCCATGATTTCTGGACGGTCCATGATTGCCTCCCTGTATTCCGAAGAAGTCTCTTCACCTAAATATAAGAATATTTCGCGGACGAAGTTCTCGTCTATTTCGTTTTTCGGGTTGAGGAAATATTCCATGGCCTTGTCCATCAGAGGCTTGTACTTTTCAGCGTTGAAAACATACTTCATGGCGACAAGGGCGAGCGCTACGTAAGGATTCAACTTGCCGAAGTCGATGTTTCCGACCTCACTGCCGACGTTTATCATCTCGATTTTGAAGGGATAGCCAATGTCATGAAAATACTCCGGATATTTCGCATAAAGCTTGGCTTTTAACGGGTTCCACCTGATTTCGCCATTGTACACGATGACAGCGACCATGGGGCAGTCAGGACGGCTCAAGCGGAACAGCTCGTAAAAGTAATGCTCCAGCTGCGAAACAACTTCGTTATCGGGATAAGACTTGTGCTCCAGAACAAGACCCACGACAAGTTTCGCCCGGTCGTTGGAATTTTTGATTTTCAATGTGAAGGCAAGGTCCGCGGAGCCCTCGAGCTCCTGGCGGTTGGATTCCGTGCGTTCGGCCCGCATGGTCTTGAGATCCACTACCCGTAAAAAGCGGGCAAGGCTCTTGTTCTTTTGTGCGGCAAGTTTCAGTAGTGAGGCTGCGCGCTTCGGATTCCTGAAGGCAGTCTTAAAGATGCCATCGTGCTTTTTGTTCGTATTCATTTTCATTCCCTTCCTTGCAAACAGGCAGAAACAGCAAGGCATTTTGAGTTAAACTAGTGCGGATTTCGCACGCTACACAATATAAAATATCCAAGTGTCAAAAGATGACATTTTCAATAATTAGTAGTATAGCGCCTGCAGCGCAGGGCTGGAGCGAGTTATGAATTATGAAGTATGAATTATGAGATGGAAGATAGGTGGTTCCGTCGCCTCTCTCCACCCTAGAACCTAGATCCTAAACCCTAGCCCCTAGTGCATTTCTAGAGGCAAAAAAGCATCTCGCATCCGCGAAAGCGTCTCCAGCAGCAAACCTGCCTACTGTCTACTTCCTACAGTCTACTTTCTACTGCCAACAGCCTACTAAAAGAAACTTCCCTTCACGCCGACAGCGATTGTCCACTGCTGACCAATATCACTCCAGTCAGGGGCATTCCACTTTTTCATCGGGGATTCGTCATACTCGTCCTTCGGATTGGCGCCGCCGGACTTGTCGTGAATCGGAAGCGAGAGTGCTAAGAACACAGGGAAATCCGGGTTCGAGAATTCAATGCCATAGACAAGCGACATGGACCACGCCTGGTGATCTGGGTCAGGCCTCGGGTCGTACGTTCCAACCTTCTCGGAGGCGATCCACGCGACTCCCAGCGGAATTGAGAAATTCATGCCGAAGGACTGCACAATTCCAGAACGTCCGCGATAACCGTAAGCGATGGAGCCGCCGATAGAAGGCGGCGTGAAAGCGCCGAGGTCATTTTCGCCATACGGCTTGAAGCGATAATTGAAGCGGTCACCATGCTTCTTGATATCTTTCCAATAGCTGTCGTTGAATTCATTTTCGCCTGAGAAAAGTCGCATCGCAAACGGATGCGTGTAGCTCAGGCTGTAAAGCCAGATCCCCTTGTCCGTATCGCGGCTGTAATCCCAACCAAGCGTCAACGAATAGATGCCGCCGCCTTTCTGGAAGCTGCTCGGCAAAAATTCCTGCGAAGCGTCCGTTCCACGCTTGATGTCGTACTGCCCCGTCGGAATCGTAAGAGACGCCGAAAGCGAGGCGGCGCCGCCACTGCCAATCGTCTTCGAGAAGTCAAAGGAGACATCGCCGAGGCCGCCCGTGCTGCGGTCTGTCGGCACCTGGTTGCTGCGGTACTGCACCTCGCCCTGATGACTCACCAGAGGAACAGAAACGCCAAGCTTCGTGGACCACGTCGGCTTGATGGAAAAATGCGGAGTCACCGTCAGCGCAGAGAAATTCTGCCCCACGTTGTACTTCGTAAAGACTTCCGCTTCAAGGTAGCCTCCAGAGACGCCCTGGCCAATCCACTTGATTCCATCGCCCGAGCCACCGCCACTTCCGCCAGCGCCGCAGCCGCCAATGGACTGCCACGGTGTCGCGGGTTCCACCGGAGACTTAAAACCGACCCAAAAAGCGCAAGCTGCAACAGCAAGAGCGGCACAACCTTCAATCCAAAAATTCTTCTTCATGTCGCACCTCACGGAAGCTCAAGCAAAAATGCGTAATTCGTTCCCGTCGCAAGGAACCGGCCATCGGGGGAACGACCGCCCGTCATCGGGATAGTCGCGACAACCTGATTCTCCCCGACCCATTCAACGGCATCTCCGGCAACACTGACTTCGCGCATCACGGTGCGACCGACAGAGCCATCCTGGACCGAAGCGACAGTCAAGTCATTCTTGTTGAGCATCTGCGAACCCTGCGGAAATTCAGCCCACACCACAAAAAGGCGCTCGCCCTCCTGATACCAGTGCGGCTGCGCAGGCGCAGACATCATATCCTTCGACTGTTCCATCAGAACCGCTTCCGAATTTGCGGAAAGTTCCTGAACGTAGGCTTCCCAATGCGTCGGATTTTCCACCATGTTGTACACGACGAAATTTCCATCCGGGGAAATCAGCGGACTGTCGATATTCCAACTGCTGCGTTTGGCAGGTTTCTTCAACTCGATGGATTTTTTCAAACCGCCATTCGCAAAATCAGCAAACACAATTTTCTGTTCATCGTTCACGTAGGTGAGACGCACATTCTCCGTTCCAAAGAAGCCTTCCACAGTGGAGACATCGCCTTTCGCATCCGCTTTCGCAGACGGATCCACCCACACATGCGGAGTCGCCTCCTCGATTATTCCCTTCTTGTAAAACCAGAACTTTTCATTATCGGAGGTGCGCACGGCGAATATGCCGTAGTCGAGATTTTCGCAGGCCTTGCTGCCATCGACATCGTAACCGCGCAAGGCTACAATATAATCAGCGTGAGTACTCCATTCCGGATCCTGGAACTGGCACTCGCCCGCTTCGGTGTCGCGCATCAAATACCACTTGACATTGCCCGCCGTATCGGAAACCGTCAGGCGATCGTGCTGCTGCACCCTCTTTGTCGTATAGACAGAATCCGGAGCATTCACCTCTAACTTACCGCCAAAATTCAGCCACAGCATCGAGGCCGGGAACTTCACCGTATCGTTACTCACAGAAGGGTTGCACACCTGCTGTTTGTCATTCACAGGAAACACGACGCCGAGTTCCGTCTTTTGGCTTGAGCTGGACCTCGATTCAGATTCGGCCTCGAAAGGTTCTGGGCTATAACATGCGGCAAGACAGAGCGCCGCGATGCCTAAGGGTAAGTAGATATTTTTCATCAACTATCAATATAAAAAAGACGTGGCCACGTCAAAATCAGATGCAAAAAATTTGACATGCAAAAAGGGCGCCATGCGGCGCCGAAGTCCTACGGCTCGGCCATGTGAGCGCATGAATGCGCTCCCGCGGCTCTCGCCTTCTTGAACTTCTCACGAATGAGTTGAAGGTCGTGCTGGTAGGGGTTTCGGACGAAATCGTCAAAGGCCCAGGCAGTCGGGTGGAAGAAACCCTTCGCATACGTAAGAAGCATGTCGAGCCAGACGCCTTTACCGGCGTAAAGCTTAAAGGGGCCGCGCTTGTAGCTGGGCAGCACCACCTTGTCCATGTCCATGTAGCCGATGTCGATATTCACATGGCGAAATTCCGGATGCTCCGCTGTCGCCGTCGTGAGTTCCAGCGCATTGCTGCGCTCCTTTTCTTCGGCAATCGTCTCCGGCGGAATTTCCTTTTCAAAGGAGACAACTCCGCGATAAAGGTCCTCCCCCATCTCGGGCGCATAGTAATCCGTCTTGTCAAACGCAAAAAGCTTTCCCCTGTGGCGAATAGGGCCCCAGGTCTTTTCGAGAAGTTCAACGACATCAGGATTCCACTCGGAGCCCTTCTGCAACACAAACGCAATCAGCTGCGCATTTTCAGAAAATTGTGAAGCTTTCATTTTACACCGCTAGTGAGGAAACAGCATCAAGGAAGAGCGAATCAGTCCAAGCTGTTCCTTGGTGAAAGAAGTTGAATTCGTCCCCAAGATAGACACAGGAAACATAACGTTCAAGAAATCCGGGCAACTTGATATTTTAGAGGATTCCTTAAAAAGTTGTATATCATACAAAGTACGATAAGTGGGAATAGCAAAATCAGAAAGAACCTCAAAAGAGCTCCCTTGTCCCTTATAAAGTCCACTATTCAGCAGCCACTCGCAAAAAGGCGTACTTTTCATTCCGTCTTCGTAATTAGAATAATCATAGCCCATATTCTTGAAATCAGCCATTGTCGAAGTCGTATGACGAAGCCCAAAGAAATGTCCGACCTCGTGAATCATCGTCATGACAATATCCTCTGAATTAAGCGCATATTCTTCATATCTTGACACTCGGTCATATTCACCAATTAAAACGGTACTGAAAGATCCCCCGCCAAGATTTCCACTAAATAAATTCGAATATCCCAAGACACCATCCTGACCATCTACTTTCAAACTGTGAACAAGAACAATATCCAACGCATTCTCTACATTTTTTTCAGGCCATCCACCCAATTCGGAAAGAAAAGTGTCTGTTGAAGATTCTCCTGCAATCCAATATTCTTTTTCCGGATACTTGGAACCCAGCGTCGGATGTTCATGAGCCTTTCGAACATAAATAGTATCAATGGTTATACTAGAATAATATTTTCGAAACATTCGCAATGTCAACCTGGCAAGACTATCTAACGCCACACCATCTCCGGTCTTGTCAATTTTTCCCACGGCGATTAAATTGATGGAAAGATGGTCGTTATAAATTCCCGTTCCAACCAACTTTATGTTTTTCATTTTTCCACGATAAACAACTCCATCGACACTAAGCGTCGTATACCAAGAGGCCAGCTGCTTTTCTTCACAATCAAACGTATATACAAATCGACCATTTTCAATCTTGGGGTCTATCGCCCAGACACGTCTTATCGACGTTCCCTGCTCTCGGAACAATTGCAACTGGGGGGCATCTCCAGAGACATCCGCATCAAAAGACAATTCATACGTAGCCTTCGGATGAACAGGAATCCGCACACAATGCGCTAAATTGGCGGCCACGGAATCATTTTGAGCATAATCGTTCGGGTACAGCGTAAATGCAAAACCATCTTCACCGACACTTGGAAATACAGTCACATCACTGCTTACAGGATCTGAGCACGATACAACCAAAGCGTACAGGCTAAGTGCCCAAAACATCCACACAAATTTTTTACAAACTTTTTTCATAATATCGGTAAACAAAAAATACAAAAACACGTGTATAAAATAGAGGCACATCCAAATATACAAGAAAAAATTATGACAAAATTAAAAATAAATTTTTTTCGAAAAATTTTCGACGCCATAGCCGACTTGATGACACATTTCAACGGCAAGCCAGCACTCGTAAGCGCAATTGTGCTCGCGTTCACATTCGTATCGCTGGAGGAACCCGGATACGCCATTCCGCTTTTAGCGCTCATTTTCGTCTGCAACCATTTTTTGAGTAAGCGCGTTCAATACGTTATCCTGTTTTCGCTCGCCATCGCACTAGCCATCCACGAAAGCCCGCTGCTGTTGCCATCCAAGACTCAATCCGGAGCAAAAGCGATTGCCTGCGGAATCGTGGAATCTGTTTCGGCAAAGGCGAGCGGCCCCGCATTTTACATCAACGTCACGCAGCAAACTTCGGCCAAGGTGGATTTTAGCGCACAGGAATTGCCGCAGGACATCTGGGAAAAAATGCAAAACAAAGTCCGCATCACCGAAAAAAGGAAGTTGCCACTCTTGCCGCTTCCGGGAGATTCTCTCTGCTACGAGGCATCCTTCTACACAGTTTCGCCGCCGACAGTACCGGGAGCATTTGATACGCAGAAGTGGCTCAACTCGCAAAATCTCGCCGCCTATGGCAAATTCAAGCACTGGATTGTTCTAAAGCACCAATGGACTTTCGAAAAAACTTTCTCCGCATTCCGGCAAAAAATCCGCGAACGCTTCGACAAGTTCCTCGACCCCGCCGAGACGGGGCTTCTCATGGGGCTTCTTGCAGGCGACCGCTCCGGCATCCCGGAGATTCTCCGCAGCGACTTTCAGCGTTCGGGACTTGTCCATGTGCTTGCCATCAGCGGTTTTCATGTGGTGCTGCTCGCGGGGATGCTGATGGTGTTTCTCAAGGCGACGGGGCTTCCGCATAAGATTGTGCGTATTATCGCCATCACGCTATTGTTCATCTACATTCCCATCACGGGAGGCGCCCCCGCCGTGCGTCGTGCAGTCATGATGTTCTCCATCCCGCAAATCAGCGCCATTTTCGGAAGAACGTCCAACACGCTCAACAGCCTGGGCGTCGCCCTCGTCATCCTCATTCTCCCCGAGCCCGAAGTCATCTGGAATCCGGGATTTCAGCTTTCCGTCGCGGCAACGGCGGGTATCCTCATCGGTTCGCCGTACAATCCGACGAAGCTTTTGCCAGAATGGCTTTCCAAGAATAAGATTTGGCAGAAAATCCAGGGTTTCGCCATTGAGCCGACATACGTTACCTTATGTGCAACACTTTCTACGGCGCCGTTCTTGATTCATCATTTCAAGACGCTTTCGCCTTTCGCATGGTTCGGAAATATCATCGTAGTTCCTTCAATTTCCCTTGGAATGCAGGCTGGGCTTTTCGCACTCCTTTCGCCAATTGACTTTATCTGTGAGACGTTCTGCATCACGGCGAAATTTTTCTTGCGGCTAGCCTCTATGCTTACGCGCATTCTTTCGGATTCTGCGACAGCTTCTGTAACCATCGGCCCCTTCAGCCCGACGATTCTCCTCATCGTAAGTTTTCTGATTTTACTTTTGCCGGTCATCCGCAAAAATTTCGTCGCACGCAAATACGCATTTTTCTGCATTCTGCTTTTTTGCGCCTTATTCGCTTTCAATAGTTACAACCAAATTAAGCATCCTACATGGAACCTCACCACAATTGATGTTGGACAGGGCGACAGTCACCTTGTAACAACTCCATCCAGCAGACACTTTCTCATCGACGCAGGCGACAACAGCAGGCAGGATTCCGGCAAGGACATCATCGTCCCGTTTCTGCACCACATCGGCGTTGCGACACTTGACGCGCTCATCATCACGCACCCGGACAAGGATCATTTCGGCGGAACACTTTCCATTCTTAAGATGTTCCCCGTCAAGGAACTCTGGATAAGCGAATGCGCACACGTTGAAAAGAAAAGCGAATGGCAGCAAATTCTGCGCGAGGCAAACCGGAGAAGTATTCCCATCCGCGACATTCATCGGGGTATCCTGTGGAAAGAGAACTACTTCGAAATGCGAACCATCCACCCACAACAAGACCGATGCAGAGAAGCTAACGAAAGCAGCATCACATTCCGCATCAAGGGGCTGAACCATTCCGCAATCCTCACCGGAGACCTCACCACCGCCGGCGAAAAGGACATTTTAAAGACAGACATCTACTTGAAAAGCGACATTCTGAAACTCGGACATCATGGAAGCAAAACATCCAGCAGTCCGCAGTTTTTAGGCAGCGTAGCGCCGCAAGTCGCAGTCATTTCCAGCGGAAGACGCAACAAGTTCAAGCACCCGCACAAGCAAGTTACCAATCGTCTGGATTCGCTCCACATCCCTTATTTGAATACAGCGAACAAAGGAAGCATCATGGTCACATTCTCCCCCGACACAATGATGGTGAGGACGATGTTAAAATGAAAATAGTGAACAGGGAATAGTGAATAGTGAACAGTAAAGAGGGGTTGGTGGTTGGGATTGCTGCGGGAGATAAATAAATCAACAATTGATTCACCTGGAGATGCACGGGGGTTGCAGTTTGAGAGACTTTCCGCTTACTCAACGGTGAATGTCTCTTGAAAAAAAATCATTGCGCAGGGCGCTTGACTCGGCAACTCGGTAATGAAAAAATGCAAGTTTTTTTTTTCACAACACTCGTCTTATACGTCATTGCGAATCTGCCTGTCGACAGATAGGCACGCCTGCCGCTGGGCAGGGAGCTGAGCGACGAAGCAATCTGTTTGTATATTTAGCGGCAGAATGCTTTTGCATCTGCGAGAAGCGCTGGTTAGGATTTAGTTTTGCATCTAGAGATTCATTTTACGAATGCAAAATGCGCAGAATTAGTGGTTTGCAAGCCTGTTGGAAACCCACTAATTTAGACAAATGAGTATGCATGTAGTAACACGTAGGGCTTGCAACCTATCGCTACAATACATCTTACTATCAATTTTCAACTGTCTATTAAAAAATGTCATCCCGTTTTCCGAGCCAATACCTCACTTAAACCTTCCTCAAGCATTTCACCTCAGCAATCCCCCGAGCAAAAAGCCATACTACACCCAAGTCCCAAGATTCTAGTCACCAACGCCGTGCCCCAAAACAACCAATGAATAATTGTTAATTGTTAATTGCTAAATTTCCCCGCATGACTATTCTCGAGAAAATCGCACTTGCCCTTCCTGCTGTCGAAAGCCCCGCCCGAGTATAGGACCGCTCTGCTCTAAAGCTACTCTAAACTCCATACGGAGCAGAGCTCTCGCCTGCGACGACTCGTCAATACGAGTCGCCTACGGCTCACGGCGTAGCGGTCGGGGTGTTATTATTCTAAATTTTGCGGTATGACTATTCTCGAGAAAATCGCACTTGCTCTTCCTGCTGTCGAAAACCCCGCCCGCTACATGGGCGGCGAAGCCAACAGCGTCGTCAAAGACCATTCCAAGATGCTCGCCCGCATGGCGTTCGTGTTCCCGGACACCTACGAAATCGGCATGAGCAATAACGGCATGCGCATTCTTTACCATGTGGTGAACCGCGAACCGGACATGCTTTGCGAAGTGGCCTTTGCCCCGTGGGACGACATGGCCCGCGAGATGGAGAAGTACGATATTCCTCTGTACACACACGCAAGTTACACGGCGGTCAAGGATTTCGATGTCGTGGGCATTACGCTACAGACGGAACTGAACTTCACGAACGTCCCGTACGTACTGGAACTTGCGCGGATTCCGGCCTGGCAAAAGGACCGCAAGGAAGAAGACCCGATTATCGTTGCGGGCGGCCCTGCGATGGCGAACCCGGAGCCTGTGGCGGACTTTTTTGACGCATTCATGATTGGCGACGGCGAAAAGATGATTCTCGAATTCATGAAGTGCGTAGGCAAGGGGCGCAAGGCGCACCT
>JAZLIJ010000054.1:0-8655 GCA_045617325.1 Fibrobacter sp. | reverse complement strand
GTTCGTCAAAGTAATGCTTTGTATAAAGTTGGACTTTCTGCTACATTATCGCGCAAAGATGGCCAACATCCAATTGTATTGATGAATCTTGGTCCGGTTCGTTATACGGTCAGTGCGAAAAAGCAAGCGGCAGAAAGAGATTTTGAACATTCGGTTATTGTGCGGAATACGGAATTCCGTCTCCAGAATGATGCTGCTAAATTGCAAATACAAGAAGTCTTTAACGAACTTTGGCAAGACGAAAAACGAAACGAACTGGTTGCCGGTGAAATTTTACAGGCTTATAGGGAGCGTCGTCAAATTCTTGTGCTGTCAGAAAGGACGGAACATCTGGACTGGTTTTACGAGCGGTTGCATACAGATGTTGAACACCTTTTTGTTTTGAAAGGTGGCATGGGAAAGAAACAACTAAAACGCATTATGGAAGAAATCAATGATGCGAAGACGAACTCGAATATCGTAATTCTTGCAACTGGCCGTTACATTGGCGAGGGCTTTGACCTTAAGGAACTTGATACGTTGTTCTTGCCGTTTCCGATTTCATGGAAGGGAACTCTTGCACAGTATGTTGGACGATTACATCGAGACTCGGCTGGGAAAACTGAAGTCCGTGTTTACGACTATTTAGATGAAAATGTTCCTGTACTGGTAAGAATGCATCAAAAGCGAATAAAGGGGTATGAATCTCTCGGGTATCGACTCTCGTGACAAGATGCGAAAAAGCGTCCTTTTATACCCATTTTTGTTCGTCGCTTTTCCATTCTAGTGAAAAGTCTCTATTGTCGAAGTAGGCTTGCATTGGCATTTCAAGAAATTTCTGCAAAGATTCAATAACATTTTGAAATGAAATTTCTGGCAGTTTAGCTTTTTTCAGAAATGCTCTCCACTTGGTTTCCATGGAAGAGTCGTTATGAAATTGAAGGACTTTCTGAAAACGAATCATATCGTAATCGCGTTGCCGATTTTCGAAAGTTCTCGCTATTGCTGTTTTCAATATTGAACCGTCAAAATCAAAATTTCTGGGAATAAAATTAACGTCGAAATAGTCCTTCATTCGGCTGGTAAGTTCCATACGATCAAGGATTGCGTCGATTTTCTCTGCGATGATGGTTTCTAGTGGATACGCTTTTATTTGAGGACTTGCGAAACCTTCAATTTGAACGGGAAAATTTGTTGTCATCGGTTTTGGAATGATTGTGTCTCCAAAGCCGAAGTCGATGTTGATGCCTGTGCGTGTATTTTTGATTTTTACAATCAAAAAGGCGGACACTCCTGAATATTTCTTTTCTTTTGCAATTTCTTTTAGGGAGACCAGTTCGAAAGAGCGTAAACGAGTAGGCCGCCCTTCAAAATGAATGCGTCCTTGTATTTCGAAAGATTGATTCTGCGGATGAATTCCTCTTGACAAAATAGCTAAAGGCTTTGCATGCTGTTCCAGCCCATTTCTTTGGATTTATTTCGTATTTTGGCAAGTACCGATGCTGCGCGATCAGCCATTGAGCAAAACCTCCATAATTTCTCTAACTTTCTTTTGTACTCGCATTTTCCGTGCGTAATCCAGAAGCTTCATTAGATTCTTCTGAGGGTCGTTTGCGTAGGCGTTCAAGGCCTTGTTGAATAGCTCGCTGTCTATTTTGTTGCGGTACTTGAAACAATCGCAAATGCATCGTTCTCGGTCGTAAATTTTTAGTTCGAACCCGTTGATGTTTTCTGTACTTAGTCCAATGTTGAAAAGTTCTTCTTGTACATATCGTGGTTTTAGAAAAAGTCCTTCAATTTTAAGTCTGGAACGTGAAAATGATCTAGGCACGGAAATTGTCCATTCTGTGGGGGCGTGGTCGCTATAGCCGTAATAGTCGAGCGCCGATTCCATGCAGATGACCGCATCGGGCAAGAGTTCTGCAAGCAACCGTTCTTCTGCTATTTCGTTCGTCGGAACGGCACTGTACACGCCTTTGCGAACTCTGTAAAGTTTTCCGCTAGTGCAGAATCTAGACAACTCGTCATTACGGATTCCGTTTTCGTTGAAGTCGGAGGTTCTGACGATGCCATCGTATGAGGCTACAATGTCGTGTGCTACCAGGATTTTGGACATGGTCTAAATATACAATAATTAATACACAAATGCAAATGTTTGTGTGCTGTTTATTGTATGTAAGAATCTACGGCATATTCTCAAAAGTGCCGTAGAAACTTGCATAATTTTTGTGTAAATTGGAGGATTGTTGGGTCTTTTTCTAGCATTTTTTATGAGAAAAAGACCTTGACGAAGAGGTTCTGCGATTCTTAACTTCAAAGAAATTGAAAAATATTGATTTGACTGTTTTTAGGGGCAAACGAACTACTTCAGCGAAATCCTGTCGCGATTCTGCCTTGTTTCGTTCGCACATTTTGAAAAATTCGTCGGCATCGTTGCACTTGATGTTCTTTGCACCGGGTGCAAACTGGAACGAGTCGGCTACATCGTCGGAGCAGTCTAAATCGTCAGCCAACGGCTGGCGATTTAAGTCCAAAAGAGCAAAAATCGGAATTTTGGGCGTTTTCAACTTGTTTTCCGCATTGAGTTCTAATCTTCATTATAAAAAAGGGCTTACTAAAGGAATGGTGATTTTTTTGTAATAATTTTTTGATTGAACATCCTCGCACCTTTTTTTATTTTTCGCCTTATGAAAAATACATTAAATAGACTTTCTTTTTTGGTCTCGGTTGGGGGGCTTGCGTTGACTTTTTCCGCTTGCGGTGACGATTCCAGTTCAAGCGCGACTTCGTCCGACGAAGACGATGTTGTCGTGAGTTCTTCTTCCGAGTCATCTTCAAGCGCCAAGGGCAAGTCCTCCAGTAGCAAGGCGAAGGCTGCATCCAGCGACAGCGAAGACGAGTCATCTTCGAGTGCTGAGGATGAGTCTTCCAGCAGTAAGGGCAAGTCCTCCAGCAGTTCGGCGAAGGCCGCATCTAGTGACAGCGAAGACGAGTCATCTTCGAGTGCTGAGGATGAGTCCTCCAGCAGTTCGGTGAAGGCCGCATCCAGCAGCAGCGAAGCGGAGTCTTCTAGCAGTGAAGATAAAACTGGCAGCAAGTACGATGCCGAAAAGAATACGCTGACGGATTTTCGTGACGGCAAGGTCTATGGAACGGTTGTCATGGGCGAGGGCGACAAGGCCCAGGTCTGGATGGCGGAAAACTTGGACTTTGAATATAAAGTTGACGGCTCCGGTTACGGTGTTTTCTGCAATGGCGACAAGTCTGAAAATTGCGAAACCTACGGTCGTTTGTACACTTGGGCTGCAGCCATGGATTCTGCGGCCGTGCTGAGTGACGACGGCAAGGGCTGCAGCGCGGAGGGGTGCAAGGCGAAAGGAAATGTCAGGGGCGTGTGTCCCGAGGGCTGGCATTTGCCGAGCATTGACGAGTGGAAGAACTTGCTCGACTTTGCGCTCGAAGCGTCTGGCGGCAATTCGCAGGCTGCCGCATTTTCCCTGATGTCCAAGGACAACTGGTTCTACGAAGGTGAAGTTTCCTTGTCGGGGACAGACGATTTCGGTTTCTCCCTTTTGGGTTCCGGATATTTTGCCAGTGGCAGTTATTCGATAGGCTATGTGGCGAATCTGTGGACTAGCACATTGGATGAGGAAGGAATCGGGAAATTTGTCGCTTATATGGATGGCCTTGTGGAAGCTAGCTACGAGAGTTCTGGCGAAGGATATGAAAATCCGGAATTCGAAGGCCCGGAAAACGAGGATTCTGTAACGGCATATTCCGTTCGTTGCGTCATGGACTAAAAGGCGTCAGTAAACGCGAATCGTTCAAAATTTTTTTGCAAAAGATAAAGCGCCTGGTTCCGATGAACCGAGCGCATTTTTGTAATTCCCGGCGGCGTCTTGTCACCGCGTTTTTATTGGCGTCTTGTCGCCGCGTTTTATTCGCCGTTTTTCACCGCGTTTTATTCGCCGTTTTTTTAGAGGTCCGCTGTGTCGGACCTCTAATGCTTTCGCATTATTCGGTGATGCGGAAGGTCTGCATCTGCTTGGTGGACTTGCAGCGGATGTAGTAGACGCCCTTGGCGAAGCGGCCGCTATCCTTGACGGTGTTGATGGCCTGCTCGAAGCTGTAGGCTCCGAGGCGACCCATGAACATGCCCTGTGCGCTGAACACATCGAAGTCCTGTCGGGTTTCGAACTGGAACTGGAAACTATGGACAATGGATGTGCTCTCGCTGCTGTTTGCTGGTTCGACAGAAGAGTTGGAGGATGCCGGAGTCTCTACAGCTGCAGAAGACAGCGGTTCGGGATCCGTTGCGTTTTCGCCTGCAACGAAGGTGATGTAGTCGATGTCGAAGTATTCCTTGAATTGGCGCCTGCCGATCTGAAACTTGCAATGTGAAAAACAACTTGGATTTATTGACGGTTGATGTTGAAGGAGGCCTTAAGTCCGAAGATTTGTTGGGGAAGATTCCTGAAGGTTTTAATTTGAGTGACCTACAACAGATTCGCTGGCAATCTGTTCCTTTCCATAAGCATTTGCTAAAACTTCCGTAACCCTGTTTCCAATCTTCAAAAATAAATCATCGTCTTGTTCAGAAAAAGTTCCTTTCGTGTCTAGTGCCATTTGCCTTAAAAGATTCCAATCAGCATCAGAACCGTAAGCAAAAGTATGAATGGAAACATCTTTTTCTCGATATTTTGATATAATCTGCTCTCTCGTCACTGTGCTAGCATTATCTAGCCCATCGGATATTACATAGATCATTTTCATGCTTGATGGATCTGCAGATTCAATCGCGTCTTCAAGGGCGTCAAATAAAGCTGTTTGACCGGCTTACGGAAACGTTATCTATGCTATTATATATGTTTTGCAATGAAGGTCCCCATGTTGCAGGAAATACAGTGTGTTTTGTTGTGTTGAATGAATAGATTGCAACGCGAACATTTGAGGCGTCATAATTCTGTTCGTTGCTTAAAAATCCCCCTGCGACAAATTTTGCAGCCAGTTTAGCTTGTTCCATCTTGTTGTGGTTTTGCATACTTCCCGATGCATCCAAAACCACAGCAATTTCCATTTTTGGTTTGTCCATCCATTCTATTTCTAAATGTTTTCGGGTTATGGTTGAATATAAGTCTTCACTTTTACCTGCTAACTCTACTTTCATGAATGAAAGAGTTATGTTTTTTAGTTTGGAGCATTTTGTGTTTTCTCTCCATGTAGCATCCGAATTCGGCCACCAAGTTGTATTTTCAACGTAATTCAAAAATGTTGTTGTTGAAAAACGGTCGTTTTCAGAAGGAACTTTGTTTATCAACGACTTAAACCAATGTCTAGGCCAGTCTTCGCTAACGCCAATACCCACATCGTTTTTAGGATCTCTAATTAGGACGTCCCAGGCCGACATCACCGTACCATCATCTAATCTGTATTCCATTCCTTGAGGGGAATGTCTTCTTACATTGAATTTTGTGCTGAAATTCCACCATTGCCATTGTGGTTCTGCGTCACAGAATGTTCTAGAATCAAATGCGTTGCTATGCCAGGATACAGAATTCGGGGTGCTTGAAGCGTTCAATGGCTCGGTAATCCCCCACGGATAAGCTCCTTCATCCCGAAATAGAACGTTTCTCAATTTTATGCGGTAAATACCATCTTCCAAATGGTCTGCATCAACGTCCTCAATGTAATCGTAATTTGCACGGTTTCCAACATCTGCATCTTCTTCGTTATAAAAAACACTACTAACCACGCCTTGAGGAATGCGGCCTATGATTTTTCTTTTATTATCACCTTCACCAACCTCGTATTCAAATGCTTGGAATTTTATCAAAGCATCAGGAACGTAAGCTTCCATAAGCATTTTGAATTTTTTAAGAGACGTTTCCTTCTGTTCTATTTTTAACCAACCATTTGGAGATTCAATTGAAATGGATACTTCTTTTTCTTCTGGATTTAATCCTGTGTCTCCGTATTCGTCGTACAATCCGTATATGTAATGCATTGACTCGTGTAGTAAATCGCTTGCTGCTGCATAAGGGTTTCTACGACGATCTTTTTCGTCATTTTCCTGTGAAGAACTGTAATCAGAATAATTTAGAGAGCCGCCATGATTAAATGCTCCTACATTTGCGTTAGGATGAACATTATATTTCTTCCAGTCAACGTCACAACCTGTGAGGAATCTGCCGCCAGTAAAAAAGCGGATGTGTCCTAAATAATTTCCGCCATTACTTAACTCGTATATACCGTCAGCCCATCTTTTTATAATTTCCTCATATTTTTCGCGAGAATCTTTATTTAATGGTTTACCAACTACAGGCTCTCGCTCGAGGCAAATCGTCAAATCAATGATTTCTTCTGTAGGAATTGGATCACCTTCTTGATACACCGCTCTAACAGATGAAAATGGAGAAATTCCTGCGTAGATTGAGGAAAAGAGAAACAATGGTAAAATTTTCTTTGCTTTTATAGTCGTCCCTTTGGTTTGAAAGGGGCTTTTTTTTTGAGGAGAAAGTATGTCTCTTTAATAAGAAAATTTTATTTTATGAACAACGTTGAATGGTTTATGTATATTTATAGAATGATTAAGCTCTTGATATGGCTGTTCCTCGCTTTTCCTTTAATATGCTTTGCGCAGACGAGTTCTAGCTCAACGCCCAAAAGTTCCTCGGCTGCAGATTCTCAGATGAGTTGTCCAAGTATTGAGTTGAACGGAATGCAAACAACAGAAAATATTCCATACCGCCCAGACAAAGACAAATGGAAATTTAACAAAATCAATATTGAAGGAATTGTTGATTCTGTTGGCACAGATACATTTTTTGTTGATGGAAAATACGCTATCCGTTATTTAGACTCAACGGTTATTGTCGCAAAAATAATCAAAATAAAAAACGTCAAACCGATTGATTCCCAAAATGACATGAAATTGGCTTTTGATTCAAATGCGGTTTATGTTCCCTTGGATTTGAATATTGCCAAAGACGATTCCATATTTATAAAAGATTACTCTGTGACATTTTTCCTCGAATGTTACACCCACACTAATTTACGAGGACGTTTCATGGGAGAATTTTTTGTAAACGAGTTTCCTGAAACGATGGGCGTCAATAATAGAATTCTTCGAATGAGAAAAGCAACTTCTGAAAAACACAATAGAAATGCCGCAGGAAAGTTCCTGAATACAGACCTTTCTAAAATAATCAAGTATTAAGCTGATGGTCTTAGGGCTCAAAATTTGGAAATTCCGCGTTAGGGATAGTGACCCCTTGGGGCGGCGCTGTAGCACCGTTTTAGTAGGCTGGTTGCGAGCGAAGCGATGTCAAACAGCCACTAAAATATAGCCCGACGGCAACGGAGTTGCCGGAACGCCCCAAAGCAAGGTACCTGCCCACGATACCCGCAACTTTGAATTTGCGAAGAAGTTCAACCTGCCCGTCATCTGCATCATGACTCCGGACGATTCCTGCCCCGCAGAAACCAAGGAACTCGTGCTGAAGGGCGACGCCTGCTGGGCCGCCGCCGGCACCTACATCAACAGCGAAAACGCGACACTCCGCCTGAACGGCCTCAACAAGGAAGCCGGCAAGAAGAAGGTCGTCGAATGGCTCGAAGCGAACAAGATCGGCAAGGCCACCGTGAACAACAAGCTCCGCGACTGGCTGTTTAGCCGCCAGCGCTACTGGGGCGAACCGTTGCAGAAACTTCCTCGGCTCGGCACAAACCCATAAGCGAGTAAAGCAGAAATGCTTGCATTTCTATTTTCGAGCGGCGGGTTTGGCGCTTGTGCAATGGGTCCGCAAGCGGCCCCGCTGCTCTCGCCTTGCAAATTTTTCGTAAAGCTCCTGCAGCCCTTCGCACCCCACATCGCCGAAGAAATGTGGAGTATTCCCCATACGGGGACCATGCGCACTAAGGAGCGAAGCTCCTAAGTGCTGTCCGCCCTCGGTCACGAAGGTTCCCTCACCAACGTGGCATGGCCTGAAGCCGACGCAAGTAAGGCTGAGGAAAACACCGTCGAAGTCGTGTTCCAGGTGAACGGCAAGCTCCGCGCTAAGGCAAATGTCGCCAAGGACATGGACAAGGCTGCCTTGGAAGCTCTCGCCATGGCTAACGAACGTGTTCAGGAGTTTACTGCTGGCAAGACCGTTGTGAAGGTCATTGCCGTGCCGGGTAAGCTGGTGAATATCGTTGTTAAGTAAAGTTCATCCTCGACCAAGCGAAGCGTGGTAGGGGATCCATAAAGCGAAAAAATTATCCTGTCTCTGAAAATGGGACAGGATTTTTTTTTGTGGGGGAGTCTCCCCCTGGTTCGCACTTCGTTGCTCTCCACCCCTTCTAACGGGCGCTCATACGCCGCGCCCGCAACGCCCTGGCTTACTTCCTACTTTAAAATAGAGGGTGTTTCTCGCCTAGACGGGCGAATGGGTGCTTGCTTTTCTTTGAAATAGATTGTATATTTGGAACAACAGGACCCCCCGCACCTCTCATTGATGTGTCCCAGGGGGGACATTTTTTTATGGAAACAAAAAGGGCAACAACTTATAGGGAACAAGTAGAAAAAATCAAACAACGTGGCTGTTGTATTGAGAATGTTGATGTTGCTGTTCGCTGCCTTGAATCCATAAATTATTACAGATTGTCTGCATATTTCCTACCATTTAGAAATGCCGA
>JAZLIJ010000053.1:0-1430 GCA_045617325.1 Fibrobacter sp. | reverse complement strand
GGATCAATATGATACTATAACATATCATCACAAGGGAATATGCCCCGATGGATGGCGATTGCTTACATACAATGACTTTTATATTGTTGTTCATGCCGATGGAAATACCCATGGTGTTGAAGGAACCCGTTCTGCATATGGCTTTGGTGGCTACAATACCACAGGATATAGCCTTGTCGGGGCGGGAGCACGTGTGGATGGATCTTTTAAAAATTTAAATGAGGCTGCGTATTGGTTCTTTCCATCGGAAAATCCGATAGAAAATTATGCCGCTGCAGATGACTGCTATATGGGGTCCTCTGACAAAACAATAAATAAAAATGTATCATACAAAAATAATGGACATTCTGTCCGCTGTGTGATGGTTGAATAATTCAATCGGAGCCTAGACAAAGACTGCTTTGCGTTATACAACCGTTGAGGTCAATGCGTCTAAAAAAATCAGCAAGGAAAATTTGCTCGTGATGACTGCAAGATCGGCATCCATCAACAGCGCAAGATTTGCATAGACACGCCGACGGAAGCCGACATGAAAGCCTTCAAGAAAAACATCCCTGTCGGTTCCACATCGCTTTCGCGTTAGGCCCCGCCGCCCGCATGGGGTCGGACTCGAAGCGGCTGAACGACAAAAAGACCGAACTGGATTTTTCCAGCTCGGTCTTTTTATAGCGCAAGAGGGCCGGCCCGCCAGGGCAACGCCCACAGTTTTTTTCTAATGAAATTCTAATTGAAATTGGGAGCAATATAAGGGCTTTCAACCCTTCAAAAAACAGTTATTTCTCTAAACTCGCTTTTTTTTAGTGCGACTTACGCAAAACTCGCCTTGATTAAGGAAATCGCCGACGAAGTCTGGGGGTAAAACCTGCTTATTAGTTTTCCTGAAAAAGCCTGCGCTCAAGTAGCGTGGGCTTTTGCTAATCGGTTTGTTACAGGAACATGGCCATATACAAAGGCAGGTGTGTCACTCCATCCTTTATCATGACATCCTTTGGGTATAATACGAATCTTTCTCCAAGTCTGTTGCCAAACTTTGTACAGAACTTGTCGAGGGAAGAGTGCTTCTTGTAGGTGGAAGACTTTACTTCGATAGGTGATATCCGTTTGTGATTCGAAATCAGGAAATCGATTTCCATGTTGTTTTCACGGTTTGCGGAATCAACGCGAGAGTAAAAATACAGGTGGTGGCCGTTACAGCGAAGCATTTGCGCAACGATGTTTTCCGTCAGCATCCCTTCGTTCACGTTCAGCTTGTCCAGTAAAACAGACTTGTAAAGAATGTTGTCTGCGTATTCGTCATCGCGAAATGCCTGGGTTACTAAAAGTCCGGTATCGCCCATATAACATTTTTGCGTCGTGTAGTCGGTGCTCATGGATAGTCCGACGCTTGGGTCTGTGGCGTTCACGCATCGATTCACCATCATGGCCTTGTC
>JAZLIJ010000052.1:0-49326 GCA_045617325.1 Fibrobacter sp. | reverse complement strand
CATATTCTGCGACACTCGCCGCCGATGGCTCACCGAAGAAGTTGTTCAAAATCGGTGCAAGTTTCGATGCAGAAAAACGCACCATCGGCAAGTGGATTATTGCGTAAGATTTTTTTTAGTAGACGGTAGGCAGTAGGAAGTGTTGCGGCGGTAAACTGCATTAAACCACAGGAGACGCACATCACGTATATGCAAGTGCATCTCTCGCTGCAAAATTCTCATACTTCATACTTCATACTTCGTAATTCATAATTCATCATGGATTCTATCGCTGCTATCATCCTGGAGGAAACTTCGCGACCGATAGAATCAAAGGCGGCAATTCGTCTCGTAATTTATACTTCATAACTCATAATTCGTCTTGGATTTTATCGTGTTCCTATCGCTTTGCTCCAGAACAAGCTGTGCTAAAAATCAAGGGTCCTAACCTAAAATTTTCAAAGCTATGTTCCTCCAGGTCACCTCTAATAATTCATTTTCAGAAAATCACGTGTAACACATCGCGCTTGTTCGTCTCTCAAAAGTGGCCAATACCTCCAGTATTGGCCATTTTTCGTTCCTGCAATCGCTCGGTTCTCCGTGATTTTCTTCGTTCAAAGCAATTATTAGAGGTGCCCTCCAGTTAGTTGTTGATATGGTCACACTTGTGTGACAATGACTGAGGCAAAGGTTATGCACGAAGTGCAATGACGTGGGAGGAGGGCTGCGGCCAAGTTGTCGAAAATTTTTTAGGAAATTTTCAACATGTAAGAAAAAAACATTATATTAGTAATGTAAACTTTTATTAAGGGGGGGGTATATGGAAAATCAACTTGTCAAAAATTCGCTTTTTGTACTTATGGCTGCATTGGTGGCCTGTTCCAGCGATGACAATTCGACTAATTCTGAAAATGATACATCGTCCCAAAAGACTATAGTTATTCTTTACGACAATGATGTTCACTGCGAAATCAGTGGATATTCTGCCATTGCTGGCTTACGAGACGCCATCGCAAAAAGCGATACCGCTTATACGGCACTTGTCTCTTCTGGGGATTATTTGCAGGGGGCCTCGTTTGGAATTGTTTCCAAGGGTGAGTATGTCGTAAAATTGCTCAATTCTTCCGGTTATGATGTTGTCGGGTTGGGTAATCATGAGTTTGACTACAAAACGCCTCGTCTTATAGAACTTGCAAAGGAAATGGATGCTACGATTGTCAGTTCGAATCTTACCGATTCACAGGGAAAGCTTTTGTTCGAACCTTATGCAATTAAACAATTTGGAAATAAGAAAATTGCGTTTGTTGGTGTTTTGACTCCTTACACGATGGCGGCTGAAGCTTATTCATTTTATGATGGTGACTGGAAGCTGATATACAATCTTCATCAGGATGATGTTGTTGAGTATGTGCAAAAAGCGGTTGATGACGCTCGTGAAGAAGGTGCCGATTATGTGATTGCGCTTTCGCATGTTGGCGAAATTGAGGAAGTCGAGGGAATGTTGACTTCGCAGGAACTCGTTTCAAAAACCAGTGGCATTGATGTCGTTTTGGATGCCCATTCCCATTCTGCTGTTGAAGAAAACTGGCTTTTGAATGCGGATGGCGACAGTGTCCTTATTTCTCAAACAGGAACGAAGTTTGCAAATATTGGAAAACTTGAAATATCTCCGGATGGCAAATTTGTAACGCATTTGATTCCGATGGATGGCGTTACGACCAGAAGCTCAAGGGTGGAAGCTACTTATGACAGTATCCTCGCTGTTTCGAACGATGTACTAAATGAAGTTATAGCAAGTACAGATTTCGCACTCAACATAAATGATGAAGACGGAAATCGTGCAATTCGCAATCAGGAGACGAACCTTGGGGACCTTGTTGCGGATGCCCTCCGATATGTGGCTGGTGCGCAAATCGGAATGGTGAATGGTGGCGGCGTAAGGGCTAAGGTGGATGTCGGGATGATTACTTACAAGAATGTCATTGATGTGTTACCTTATGAAAATAAGCTTTGTCTTTTGGAAGCTACGGGACAGCAAATTGTCGATGCTCTTGAGGTGTCTTCTGCGAGTGTCCCAGAGGAATTTGGGGGCTTTTTGCAGGTCTCGGGACTTAAGTTTGAAATTGACACGAGTGTTGAAAATACCTTTACGATGAATGAGGATGATTTTTCGTTGAAGGTTGATGGGGATAGACGAGTTAAGAATGTAATGGTTGAAAAAGAAGATGGTTCCTATAGTGCAATTGATTTGAAGAAAAAATACACTGTAGGCTTGAGTAAGTATCTGGCTCGCGAAAGCGGTGAAAATAAGACTTTAAATAAAGCCACTATCAAAAAGGAATTTTCGACAACTGAAGGAGACGCTGTTATTGAATTCCTGACAAAGGAACTTGACGGAGAGGTTCCAAAAAAATATGAAAAAACGCAGGGCCGAATTGTTATTCACTAACGTCTAAATAAATTGTTTAAAAGAATTGCGATTTTCGTCCGCATTTTTGTGAAACTGGCTTACGGAACCTTGAGGTTGATTGAATACAAGAAACGTTAAGTTTTAAAGTTTTGATAAATTAAAAGCCCCGAGTCGCAAAGACTTGGGGTTTTGTTGTTTCCGTAAACAACGCATTTTCTTTTGCCGCGAACACGTTTGTCTGCGAATAGAATAATTTCTTAGAACTAAAAACCCAAAAGGAGTGTGTTTTTATGGGGTTGAGTATTAAAGGAACGCTTGCGGCGACGCTTGCGTTTGTTTTTGTATCGTTTGCCCAATGGGGCGGCGGAGGCGGCTTCGGATTTGGCGGAGACCAAGGTGGCGGCGGATCTGCGGAATATTCCGAGAAGATTGCCGATGTCAACTATGCCGGTGACGGAAAGACGTTCCACAATTTGGACATCTATATCCCGAAAGAGGCGAAGGATTCCTATCCTGTGGTCATCCATACGTACGGCAGCGCCTGGAGCATGAATAATTCCAAGGGTTCCGCCGATATCAATACGATTTGCGCAGGCTTTTTGAAGGCTGGTTACGCCGTGGTGACTCCGAATCACCGTTCCGCGAGTGACGCCATCTACCCGGCTGCGCTTCATGATATCAAGGCGGTTGTCCGCTTTGTCCGCGGAAACGCTGCAAAGTACAAGTTCGATACGAGCTTTGTCGCTGTTTCGGGATTCTCTTCGGGAGGCCATCTTTCGAGCTTGACGGCGACGACTTGCGGCATGAAGGAAGGCAAGTCCGGTTCCGTTACTGTTGACTTGGAAGGTAATCTCGGCGAGTTCACCTCGTTCAGCAGCTGCGTCGATGCGGCTTGCCTCTGGTCTCCTCCGACGGACATTTACACGATGAATCCCATCAACAGTTTCGGTGGCTCCGGAACGTTCGAAGGAGCCTTCATCGGTGTTGAACGCGAAGGTAACAAGGACAAGTGGATGGTGGCAAGCTCCCCGTACTATGCATCCGAAAACGATCCTCCGATAATCATGTTCCATGGCACATCTGATCAGGTGGTGAATATCGAGCAGAGCCAGGAACTGTATGATTCGTTGCAGCACCACGGTGTCGAAAGCGAATTTGTGAAGGTCTCGAACGGAACTCACGGTGGAAACGAAATGTATGTGTCCGCGAACCTCGACAAGGCGGTCGCCTTCTTCGAAAAGGCTCGTGCTGCAAAGGAGACGAAGGTTCCGGAAACGCCGAAGGATACCTTGGTAAAGGATACGATTCCTTCCGATACGGCAAAGGGCGATACCGCTAAAAGTGACACGATTCCCTCGTTTGTGAAAACGCTCCCCGGTTACTCCGCGTTTGGCTTGTATGCGAACGGGAAGCGCGTGATTGTGATGGGCGCAATTGCCGATGAACGCTTCCGCTATGCTGTGTATGCGACGGATGGTTCCGTGGCCAAGGTCGGGACGATGAACCGCTCCTTGGACATGTCGCAGATGAAGGCTGGCGTTTACGCAGTCAAGGTGACATCGTTAAAGGGGGATTCTCGCCTCGTCCGCTTCGTGAAACGTTGATTCTTGCGAACGTATAAATCTTGCGTATGCGCCATGGGTACAGGTGTGTACGAAAAAATCTAGCCGGAAAAATGCAAAATTGCATTTTCCGGTTTATATTTTTAATGGAAATTTTTTTCTAGGAGTGTGTCTTATGTCCAATAGATTCGGACTCAAACAGTTCGTCCCGTTCGCATTGTCGTTGCTTACGGCGGAATCAGCTGCATTTGCTGCGACGGCCTACATTAACCAGATAGGCTATCGCCCAGGAGATGTCAAGGAATTGGCACTGGTGGATGGCTCCGGCGATGTGGAATTTGTCAATGCTGCGGGGCAGACTGTCTTGAAGGCAACTCCGAAGGCTGCATCTAACTGGGATGCCAGCGGACAAAATGTGCAGTTGGTGGATTTTTCCGACTTGAAAACGCCGGGCACCTATAGCATCAAGCAGGGGGGCAACGTGCTGCGCAGCGACTTGAAAATTGCCGACAAGGCGTACGAGGATGTGGTGAAGGCGTCTCTCAAGTGGTATTATTATCAGCGTGCCTCGATGGAGTTGACTGAACAGTATGCGGGACAGTGGAAACGTGCCGCGGGCCATACGAATCCGAGTGCGAAATTGCACAATTCCACTGGAGCATCTGGCGAAATCAACTCTTCGAAGGGCTGGTACGATGCCGGTGATTTTGGCCGCTACATTGTGAATTCAGGCATCACCACCTATACGCTCATTTCGCTGTATGAGCATTTCCCCGAATACTTTAAGACGCTCAAGTGGAATATCCCTGCTGAAGGGACCTTGCCTGACCTGCTTGCTGAAATCAAGTACAATTTGGATTGGATGCTCACGATGCAAGCGGAAGATGGCGGTGTCTATCACAAGTTGACTTCGCTCGGGTTCCCGGGCGACATTATGCCTGCCGCGGATAAGGATGCGCTTTACGTGATTGGCAAGGGGACTGCCGCGACATTTGACTTTGCTGCGGTGATGGCTGCGGCTTATCGCGTATACAAACCGTTCGATGCGACGTATGCCGCAAAGTGCCTTGAAGCTGCCAAGAAGGCTTTCACCTGGGGTTCGCAAAATCCGAACAAGGCTTTCAGCAATCCTATGGGCGTTTCTACGGGTGAGTATGGCGACCGCTTCCTGAACGATGAAAAGGCTTTTGCTGGAATGGAATTGTTCATCTCGACAGGTGATGCGACGTACAAGACTGCAATCGATGCCGGCGCGAAGAGTGTCGTTCCCGCCTGGCCCGATGTGTATGGCCTCGCGGTCTATGGCGCTGCGACGCATGTGGCGGAAACCGGCGCAGATGCCGCGACTGCGCTTGCGCTTTTGAAGGGCTTCGCTGATGATTTTGTGAAACGCTCCGAGACCGGCTTCGGCGTTGTAATTGCGAAGGATGATTTCGTATGGGGCTCGAACGCTGTGGCCGGCAACCAGGGCATTCTGCTCTTGTACACCTATTACATGACTGGTGAAGCTAAGTATTACAATGCTGCAAAGAAGGTCCTTGACTATATGCTTGGCAAGAATCCGCTCGATATGTCCTTTGTGACAGGATTTGGCACCAAGTCTCCGTTGCTTCCGCATCATCGTCCGAGTACAGCCGACAAGGTGGAATCGCCTGTGCCTGGCATGCTCGTAGGCGGCCCGCAGCCTGGAGGCGAGGATATCGGCTCCGAGACCTGGGAATGCAAGGACTACAGAACGGGCATGCCTGCGACATCGTACATTGACGACCGCTGCAGCTATGCGACGAATGAAGTCGCCATCAACTGGAACGCCCCATTGGCATATATCGCCGGCGCCGTCGAGGCGCTGAATGCCGGATACGTCCCGAGTTTTGCTTCTGAAAGCATCAAGGGTACTTTTGCGCTCAAGCCGACTGCTACAAGGAAGGCTGCTGCCGAATCCAGGACGATGCTCCGCTTTGACAATCGTAAACTCTTTGTCGAAACGAACGGCAAGCGCTTTGACTTGAAGGGCAATCGCATCAAGTAGCATCCGTTTAGAATTTCCCCCTCCAACCCGCCGTCCCCTTCCTCCTTGGGGCGGCGTTTTTTTGCGGTGAATTGAAAATTTGTGGCGCCTTTAGCACGAAAAAGTCGTGATTTAACGATAAAAATTGCGATTTATGCAGAAAATGGACTCCAAATTTGAAAAAAAAGCTGTTTTGGAGTCCATATTTTTACTTTATGTGTAGATTGTTTGTGCTGTTCTGTCGTAAAATGGACTCCAAAATTTAAAAAAATGGAAAATGGAGTCCATGAAATGGAGTTTTTGTGGCTGCAAAGGTTAATTGTTGTTTAATTTGTTTGCAAAAATGGACTCCAAAATCGCGAAAAAACTTCATTTGGAGTCTATTTTGGGTGAAAAACGACTGAAAAAACAGGTTCCGTACCACGTTTCTTAATTCTATTTTCCAAAGTCCACATTTCCAGACGCATAAATCGTCCATTGTTGATTCTCCATTATCCATTATCCATTATTCATTGTTAATTGTTAATTCTCCTCGCCTTCTTGCTTACTAATCACCAACCACTAATCACTATTCTTACACTTGATACACTTTTGTAAAATTTTGCTTTTTGCTGGGTGGAAAGCGCATTCTCATGGCTCTATATTTCACTTAGTCACCAAGGGATGGGTGGACAAATTTTGATGTGCGAGGATGTCTTGAAAAATAACACTTTGAAATTCGCGGCGCTTGCCGCTCTCGTTTCGGCACCGACTTTTGCCGCAACGGCTTACATCAACCAAATTGGCTATCGCCCGTCCGATTTCAAGGAACTTTCCCTTGTCGATGCAAATGGCAACGTGGATTTCGTGGATGCCTCCGGCAAGACGGTTCTCTCCGTGACGCCGAAGGCTGCCTCCTTCTGGGATGCGAGCGGACAGAATGTGCAACTGGTGGATTTCTCAAAGCTCTCCGAACCCGGCAAGTACACTGTCAAGGTGAACGGTGCGGCGCTTCGCGGCGATCTCGTGGTGAAGTCCAAAACCTACGAAGATATCGTCAAGGCGTCTCTCAAGTGGTACTATTACCAGCGCGCCTCCATGGCTCTCGAAGAACAGTATGCGGGCCAGTGGAAACGCGCCGCCGGCCACATGGATCAGAATGTGGAACTCCACAATTCCACAGGCGCCTCCGGCGTAATCAACAGTCCCAAAGGCTGGTACGATGCGGGTGACTTCGGCAAGTACATTGTGAACTCGGGCATTACGACCTACACGCTTCTTTCGCTGTACGAGCATTTCCCCGATTACTTCAAGACGCTCAAGTGGAACATCCCCGCGGATGGTTCCTTGCCCGACTTGCTTGCCGAAATCAAGTACAATCTGGACTGGATGCTCACCATGCAGGCAAGCGACGGCGGCGTCTACCATAAGCTTACCGCACTCGGATTCCCGGGCGACATCATGCCGGCACAGGATACCGACAAGCGCTACGTGATTGGCAAGGGCACTGCCGCGACATTTGACTTTGCCGCCGTGATGGCCGTTGCCTCCCGCGTCTACAAGCCGTTCGATGCGTCGTACGCTTCCAAGTGCCTCGAAGCCGCCAAGAAGGCTTTTACCTGGGGCTCGCAGAATCCGAATCGCGCCTTCAGCAATCCCGCCGATGTAAGTACCGGCGACTATGCCGACAACAAGTTTGATGACGAAAAACTTTTCGCCGGAACAGAGCTTTTTATTGCGACGGGCGATGCTTCCTACAAGCAGAATGGTTCCTCTGAATACGTCTCCTATTGGGGCGACATGTCCGGCATCGCAACTTACGGCAAGGCAACGCATGCCGCAGAATTTGGCGGTGACGCCTCCGAAGCGAAACAGAAAATCATCGGCACGGCAAACACGTTCGTGAACCGTTCGGAGACTGGCTTTGGCGTCACGATGGCGAAGGATGACTTTGTCTGGGGTTCCAATTCCTCTGCCGCAAATCAAGGCGTGTGGCTTTTGCATGCCTATTACTTGACCGGCGAACAGAAGTACTACAAGGCGGCTGTCAAGGCTCTGGATTATCTGCTTGGCAAGAATCCGCTCGACATGTCCTTTGTGACAGGTTTTGGCACAAAGTCCCCGAAGATGCCGCACCATCGTCCAAGTACCGCTGACGGCATCGAGGCACCGATTCCTGGAATGCTCGTAGGCGGTCCGCAGCCCGGTGGCGAAGATGTCGGCTCCGCTGCTGAATGGAAGTGCGCCGATTACCGCAAAGGCCAGGCCGCAACCGCTTATACCGATGAACGCTGCAGCTATGCGACAAACGAAGTCGCCATCAACTGGAATGCGCCTCTTGCATACCTTGCCGGCGCCATCGAAGCCTTGAACGCCGGCTTTGCCCCGAAATTCGCAGTCGACGGTGTCGCAAAGACTCCTGAAACGATGCCTGCATCGAGTAGCTCCAATCCGGTGAGCAGTTCCTCTGCTGCAAATCCGCAGTCCAGTTCTGCGGCGCAAAGCAGCAATTCTGTGCAGCCGAATTCCTCGTCCAGCAATCCGCAGAGTTCCGCCTCTGTGCAGCCGAATTCTTCCGCTGTAAATCCCGCCTCTTCTGGCTCCGAGTCCATTCGCGGCTATGCGAAATATCGCGGCGAATCCGTCAGCAGTGAACCGCGACTCCGCTTTAACGACCAGAAGCTTTACATCGAAAAGAACGGCCGCCGCTTTGACTTGCTCGGAAACCGAATAAAGTAATGCTTTAGGGACTTCCGCATGTAAAATGGAAAACTTCCCGCGAGGGAAGTTTTTTTGTAAGAAATGAATTTTGAAGCTCTGTTCCTCAAAGACTTTGTTAAATCGTATAGTCCATTTTTGCTATATTGAGTTGCAATGGAATCAATACTTGATAATTTAGTGATGTTTATTCTCGGGCTGATTGCTCTGAGTTTTCTTGTGACAATCCATGAGTTTGGCCATTTCATTGTTGCCAAGTGGAATAACGTCAAGGTGAACACTTTTTCCGTAGGCTTCGGAAAGAAACTGTTCCGCTTTAAGCATGGCGAAACGGAGTATTGCATATCGGCAATTCCTTTTGGCGGTTATGTGGCTATGGCGGGTGAAAATCCCGACCGAATTGAGGAAGGTGCTGTTCCAACAGAGCGCGATTTTCTAGGAAAATCCGTCGGAGCGCGTGCGGCAATTGCCTTTGCTGGGCCTTTTGTAAATATCGTCTTTGCTTTTTTGCTGCTCTTGATTCTTTACATGGTGGGAGTACAGGAAGCTTATAACAAGAATCTTATAATCGGTTTTGTCGCAAAGAATTCCTCTGCTGAAATTGCTGGCATCCAGCCGGGCGATACGATTACCGCTATGAATGGTAAACCGACGCAGGGATGGGACGATTTTCGTGAACAGATTGGGGTGAGTCTTGGTGCTGAGGTAGCCCTTGAAGTACATCGAGGAGGCTCTCCTTTGACGCTGGTCGTTATTCCTCAGGAACTTGTTATCCCTGCCGAAGATTCCACGGGCTCGCCGATTAAAATGGGTATCGGCGATATCGGAATTTATCCGCGCAACCGTGTGATTGTTCGAGAACCGCCTGTTGCGGGTTCTGCTGCTGAAAAGGCCGGCATTGCCACTGGCGATACGATTTTTGAAATTAATGGTGAACATATTTCGCGGTATGAAGAAGTTGTTCGTATTATTGATGGCAGCAAGGGCGAAACGGTAAATGTGACATTGATTCGTAATGCCGATACAATTACAGTACCTCTGACTCCTTCGTATAATGAAGACTATAAACGCTACATGGTCGGAATTCAGATGGGCTATGTGATGTTCCGTGAAATGAAGACGGTTCGCCGCGGCCCCGTGGAAGCCTTTACCAAGACTTGTGCCACCAGCTGGAAAATGACGACAAGCATCTTCCGCTACTTCAAGCGTATGTTCCAGGGGCAGGTGAAAGTCGATGCCTTCTCCGGGCCAGTCTCCATTGTCGCCGTGATGGGAAACGTATGGATGAGCGGTTTCCAGGACTTCCTCATGCTGCTTGCTCTCATCAGCATTAACTTGGGTGTAATGAACCTTCTCCCGCTTGCGATTACCGATGGCGGCCTCCTCATGTTCCTCGGTATTGAAAAGCTTCGCGGAAAACCGCTTAGTCTAAAGACACAGTCCGTCATCCAGAATGTGGCGGCAGCATTCTTCATCAGCTTCTTCGTGTTCATCACGATCATGGATTTCGGCAAGCTGAGCCTGTTCTTAAAGTAACGCACCTGCGGGGAATTGTCTTCCCCGACTTGATTGGGAATCCAGCTGTTTCTTCTGTGTCATCCTGAGCGGAAGACCGAAGGTCTGAAGTCGAGGAATCTACAAATATTTGTTGATACACGCTTGTATCATATGCGTTTTTTTTTAACAACAAAATTTGTTTTACGATTCAAAAAACCGATTGTTTTAGAAACGTAAATAGTTTATTTTGAGGATTGGTGTTTGGCGCAAAAGGGAGTATGAACCGATGAAAAGGAATTTTGCGAAAATCCGTGATACTTTAGGCAAATTGGTGCTTGCTACGGCGACGCTTCTTTGGGTGTCCTGCGACGACAACAGTTCCAATGCTCCTGTAGAAACTGCTGCGAATTCCTCTTCAAATGAACCGGTTGCGGCAACATCTTCTTCGCTGGCTTCTTCTTCAACGGATTCGCCTGTTGAAACAAAGTATCTAAGCGTCGATGATTTCTTTACACAAAATGACATCATTGAAGATACGACAGGCCTTCGTGGCAAGTGCATCAGTAGAGAATCGTATTGCATGACCGTTGTAGAGGAATGTAATTATAGCAGTTGGTATGGCTATAATAGTGTTGAAAATCGTGTGAATGAATACAGCAAGAACGTTATAGACTTGCTTTTGAAAAATGGGTTGCTGACAGAAAAGGCTAGGTATTGCCTCTCCGAATTAGAAAAGAATTTTGACATGATGTCTATGATGCCGGATTATGGTATTTGCCCTTGCTATGACTCGGAAAATGCCGTTTACGATGGCGCAACTTCTGAATGCGAAGTCAATTCTGAAGCGGGGAAGATAATCGACGATTACTATATGCAGTATGTCGATCGTTATAACGCTGGGAAGATGGGGATTGTCGAAAATAAGATTCCTAAATTGAACGCAGAAATTGATTCTTGCGCCCATCTAGAATAGGTTTACGGTTTAAAAGTCTGTTTCATTAGGAAAAGAAATAGCTTGTTTGGCTGATTGTAGAAAATGCTTTGACAATCCTATTTCTTTTTCCATTCGGCCATGACCATGCCCGCGATGATGGCCGCGGTGCCTGCGATGGCCATGGGGGTGATGCGCTCGCCGAGGGCGAGGACTGCCGTAATGATGGTGACGAGCGGAATCCCGTAGATGTAGTTGCTTGCAAGGACTGTGCCGAGCTGCTTCAGCACGTTGTTCCAGATAAGGTATCCGAACAGTGAACTGAAAACGGTGAGCGCTAAAAAGTTGAGTGTCACCACGGGCTCGGCGAAGTTTTGCCAGGGGATGCTGCCGCCTCCAAAAATCATAATCGGTAGCGAGGTGATGGCCCCGTAGAAGAACACCTTCCTCGTGATGAACAGCGTGGAATATTTGCTGTGCATGGGCCGGATGGCAAGTGAATAGACTGCCCACACGGCTGCGGACGAAAATGCGAGCAGATCCCCGAGCGGCGAAAGCTTCAAGATGAACTTTCCGTTCAGAACGACGAGTACCATCCCGACAAGCGTAATGAGGCATCCGAGAATCTGCCGCTTGCAGAGGCGTTCGCTCTTGTAGATGATGCCGCCGAAAATCATGATGAGGAGCGGGTTCGTGCAGACGATGAGCGAAACGTTGCTGGAGGGCGAAAGCCCGAGGGCCGTGTTCTCCGCCCAAAAGTACAAAGTGCAACCGGCGATGCCGCAGATGAACAGGATGAATTCGTCCTTCCACTGTTTGCAGCGAAACTGCTTGTGGCTTGCTGCGAGCAATATCAAGTACGTGACTACGAAGCGGATGGTGAAAATCTGCACGGCGGAAAACTCGTGATTCAAAAGCACCTTGGTGCTCACGAAGCTGGTTCCCCAGAAGAGGATAGTGCCCATTGCCACTAAATGCCAGTAGTTCATCGGGCGGAAAGATAGAAAAAAGGGGCTCAATGAAATCGCTGCATCAGTTTGTGCTCGGCAAAAAATTAAAGCGGTTTCAGTTATCCCTTGTATATGGCTGAACTTGTTGTTTTGTGACTTTTGGCAAGTTTGAACGAGGCCTTTTTCTTGGTAAAAAAAAGCGAGAAGTTTACTCAAACAAGTCGTCAAGCGTAACCTCGTTTTGTACCCGATTGCTGTACTTATTTTTCTTGATACCGTATGTGGAAACCATCGTCATCTGCAAGGATTTGCGGGTGTTCGTTTCTCTCTTGAAAGTTTCCAACTTGTTGCGTAACGATGCTTCGTAATCTGCGTCAATTTCGTATTCGCCCATGGAAAATTTCATTTCGCAGACATTCACGACGCGGTCTCTACGATCAATGAGCAAATCTATCTGTGCACCTCTTTTTTTGACGCCTTCACTTTCTTCGCCCTTGCTGAACCATGATGAAGTCTCGCAGAGTACGCCGGAAATTCCTAACTTCTTTTTTATCTGGTCCAGGTGACTTTTGCACAATTGTTCAAAAGTGTAGCCGCACCATGCGGTACGCGAAGGGTTGTCTAGGTTGTTGGTCCAAAAATGGGAATCCTTACCGTAATTCTCCTTGATGTAGGTAAAATAGAACATCGTGAAAAAATCGGAAAGTTGGTAAATCGTTTCCTGTTTTTTCTTCCCGAAAAATTTGTATGGACGGACAAAACCGTTGGTTTCCAGATTCTTGAGGATTGTGCCGATTTTTCCGTTGGCGGGCATTTTTGTTGCTTTGAGAATTTCCTGGCGGGTAAGCCCCATTTTCTTTTTCGCGATGGCTTCTACTACGGAAATATGGGCTTTAGCCTGCTTGAAAAGGGAATGGTACAGATGGTCAAATTCATCGCAAAGGACGGCATTGTTGCGGAATAAAAGGTTGTCAATATTTTGCGAGCAACTCCATTTTGCCCCCAACTGTTTTAGGTAAAACGGAATGCCGCCCAAAATCATATAGAGTTCTGCGATGTCGTAACGAGTCCATTCAATTCCCTTGGAACGCAGATAAAGTTCTGTTTCTCGCAGACTGAATGGCTGCACGAACAGGCGGGTGGAGGCTCGATTGAATAGTCCCCCGCGATTTTCCAGAAGTTTGTCTGTCATCCAGGAGGTTGCGGAACCGCAGGCAATCAAGACGATGTTTCCTTGGGCGCTGGCCCAGCCGTTCCAAAACGATTCAAGGGCTGAAACGAAATCGGATTTAGATGTATCTAGCCAGGGCATTTCATCAATGAATACAACCTTGCGGCTCTTATCCAGTTTCTTCAAGTATGCCTTGAGTGCGTCAAATGCCTTGAACCAGGTGCTTGGACGTTCCGAATCCGTTTCGAAATACTCATCCAATGCTGATCTAAAGCGCTCCAGCTGAACCGCCGTTGGTTCCCCGAAAACACCGGTCAACTTGAAGTCAAATTTGTTGTCGAAAAACTTGTTGACGAGAAATGTCTTTCCGACGCGGCGACGGCCATAAACGACCACCAGCTCGGACTCCTTGGAATCAAGAACCCCTTGCAACTGTTCCATCTCATATTGACGACCGATAATGTTGCTTTTGGACATTGTAACCCCTTTAGGCTTAAAAATACATAAATTTTTGCATATCGGGTCTTTTTCTTGATTAAAAAGCGAGAAAAAGACCTTGCTTGTATGTTTGATTGTTTTTTTTTCTAAGAAAAATATTGAGAAAAAGACCATTTTTGTTTTGAATGGGGGGGGCTCAGACGCCGCCCCACACACCCATGCAAGGCGAGTGCCGCAGCCATGCTTGCATGGGTGTGGCCGAGCCGCAGGGGTTACTTGAACGCCTGGCTTGTTCCACCCACCCGTCCAACAGCAAATGAAGGTATGTTGCCGTATTCTTTCTTGTAATTGACACTTAAATGTCAATTAAATGAATTATATTATGAATGAACGTAAAAAGAGGTCACTATAAGATTTTAATGCATTTTTGACATATTGAGCTTTGCTCTTGTTCATCACCTGAAATCGGCAAAATTTCACATCACGATAGAATAAGCAGCAGACGCTCACGTCCAGAAATGGGCGTGGGTCGTTTGTGTTTATTTCGTGATAGGCTTTGCCGAGCCTCAGGTGAGATTGCACTTACGAACCCACGCTTTTTTTGTTTTGGAGAAAAGTGCATGCAGTAGTTCATTTGTCTTCCTGCATAGAATCGCATCTTGATTTAAAAAGGGCAAACGATTTATGGAAGAAATTAAAAAGACGACGATGTTAGATTCGGATGGCCAGCCGATAAACTCATGCTTTAATAGTGCTCGTAACAGAAGTAAGGCTGCGGCAACTCTTTATGGCGTTTTGAATGGAATTACGGCAGACCGTCAGTTGAACGATACTGAAATATTGTTCCTTCAAGTTTGGCTTGAACAGCAAAAAGAAATGAAAGGAGACATTCTTGATATTTATGATGCGGTAAAGGCTGCATTGGAAGATGGCGTGATTTCAAGTGATGAACGCGAGGATTTGATAAATCTTCTAGAAGATTGTATTGAATATTCGGATAACATTTTCGATGAGGATGCCATAGTTAATCAGTTTATTGGTTTTTTGAAAGGGATTTCGGCTGATGGTGTAATAAATGAAGTGGAGTTTGACAAACTTAAGCAGTATGTGTCCAATATCCCTTTGGATGTTCAAAAAATTTTCCCGTTTAATATGGTATATGACAGAATCAATATGATTTTGAGTGACCAAATTGTTGGCGAAAAAGAACTTAAAGAATTGAATGACCTTGTTAGCGATATTGTGGGAACGCATTTTACGGAAGATGGCGATGCTATTGGTGGTGCAACATCATTATTCAAAGATTCCATTATAGGTGATATAAGGGGAAAGCGTGTTTGCTTTACGGGAAAGTTTGTTTCTGGAGGTCGTAAACAAATTGAAGCAAAAGCTATTGAAATGGGAGCCATTCCACAAAGTAGTGTTACGAATTTAACAGACTACGTAATTATTGGTTTATTTGTTAGCAGGGATTGGATTCATGAGTCTTCAGGACGAAAAATTGAAAAGGCGATAGCCCTTCGGAGGCAAGGTAGTCCAATTCTTATAACAAATGAAAGTGTTTGGAATGAGTTTATTGCACGGTAATTTTCAAAAAAGGAATAAATAATATGAAAAATCTTAATGCATTAATTGAACGATATAAGAGCCTTACCATTCCTGGTGCGGTAGAATTGAATAATGAAGAAGATGTGGAAAACTACATCATTGACAAGATGCTTCAGAGTGTTTGGGGCTATGATTATGGTCCGGGAGTGGACTGCTATAAGAAACAAGTGAACCTTCCTGTAATTGGTAGTAAAGGTATTCCTCCACGTTGTGATTATTTGCTGAAAACGAATAATTATAGTTGTGTTATTGAAGCCAAGGCTTATACGGAATCCGTTGAAAATAAAAAGCATATTGACGAATTAGCTTCTTATGTCCAGAACCTGCTTGCTGATGTTGGCATTTTGACAAATGGAAGGATGTGGGCTCTTTTCTTAGCTGGTGAAAATCATGTTATGGAATCGGTTCCGTTCAAAACATTTGGTCTTGACTCTATAAGTGAAGATGAAAAGAAGTATGTGTTAAATTTGTTTAAAAAGCCTGGTGCATCCTTGGATACCATTCGTAACGAACATGCCAAGGCAAAGCAAGAAGCTGAAGAAAAGCTTCGACTTAAACTAATAACAGATGCTATTATTGAAGAACGAAAAACCTTGAGTGAAGATGAGATTAAGCATATCATAAAAAAGGTTGAACCGACTTGTAGCATGGTGACTCAATCCAAAATAGAACAGTACAAGCCGTTCTTTGACAGTGCTCTCCGTAATATAATTGAAGCAGAAAAGGAGAAATATCGTGCTGAAGTAAAGGCGGAAATGGCCAAGTATGTGAATAAGGTCGAAGATGAGGAACGTGAAGTTTATAGCATGGTTCTTGGTCTTCTAGCGGATCAGTATGGTGACATGGATATAAAACTGTGCGATTTTTCTAGTGGTGTCGGTGCGAAAATCTGTTTCAATGGACAAAATTCTGGACAGCCGATTATTTGGGTTTGTGGTAAAATTGAGAATAATAAGTATAAATTTCTTGGCGTTGCTTTTGCCAAAACCGGCGCTTCAACAATGGGCGATTTAATTCCTATGACATCCCCTAGAGATGTCCTTGGTTTGAAAGACCGTATTCGTCAAGAAGCTGCAATTTCTGCCGCTGGACCACGTAAAGAATCAAAAGATTCTCCTGTTTCTCCGGATTCCGTATGAGTCATATAGTTGAGAGTAAATATTTCCGATTGATCGTAATGTTTTTCATTACGGTCAATGCGATTGTTCTTGGGTTAGAAACTGTTCCTTCTGTTATGGATGCTTGTGGAAAATTTCTAGATGTCATAGATTCTGTATGTTTAGGAGTCTTTGTTATAGAAATTATCATAAGAATTGTTGCAAGACGGGGCGAATTCTTCTTATCAGCTTGGAATTGGTTTGATGTTCTAGTCGTTGCCGTGTCTTTTATTCCTGTTACAGGTTGTATTTCAAGTCTTCGTGTCGTTCGTTTACTAAAGCAATTCCGAGCCATGCGTCTTGTGAGTTCAGTGAAAACGATGCAAGTGATTGTAAATGCAATATTCAAAAGCATTCCAAGTCTTGGATATGCTGGATTATTGATGTTGGTAACGCTGTATATCTATTCCGTAATAGGAGTAAATTTGTATTCGGATGTGATGTATGATGAAATCCAACCGTTTTCTGATATTGGGACTGCGATGCTGACGTTGATTGTAACCACGACATTTGAGGGGTGGGGCGATTTGTTGCGAGGACTAATGGTCGCGCATCCTTATGCGTGGATTTATTTAATCAGCTTTGTCGTGATATCGGCGCTTATTATGCTGAACATTGTTGTTGGTATTGTCGTAAATTTTGTGAGCGAGTCTTATGAATCGAAAAATGAAAATGGTCCTTGTGATGTCCAAAAGGAACTTTTGGCCATGCAAGAGCATCTTGATGTTGTGAAAAAAATCTTAAGCGTAGAAAAATAAAAACCGGATTTTGTACAAAAGAAGACCTCAGCATTCCCGCCGAGGTTTTTTCTCATTCGTTCGATAAACTTACAGCGTACGCAAAAATTCAATTAGTCCATCGCAAGCCACATCGTCATCAACGTCAAGCCAATTCTTTTTTGAACGGACAACCTGTCTTCTGAAGTTTCTGTCTCCATAAACCTTTTCGATTCTTTTGATGACGTCGCTCATTGAGTTTTCTTTCATTCCCTCATCGGAAAAAATGAATTCATTCATACAGGCCTGCAGTTTTTCTCTATCGATATTTCTGGATAGCCAGAACAAATCGAATACATCCTTGTAACGTGTTGAATGAATGCCGAACTTCAATAAGGAACGCAATTTCTCGGAAAACATCTGCTCTTTTGAATTTATCAAAAGGCTTACACAATCATTTTGCAAGGCTGTGTCGAAGCAGAATTCTTCTTGTGAAATGTCAATGTGTTTATGAACTCCGATGTCGACTTTAGTAGTCACTTCAAAACCAAAGGAGTCAGATAATTTCAAGAACACGCGTTTGCCGTGATAATCCTGTTGCTTTAGATTTTCTATCTGGCCGACTAAAGAAGCGGATACGCCGTCAATATTGTTCAATGTCTTGACAAATGACTTTATGGAATCCTCCTCGAGCGAGTAACGAATAAAATCAATGTCTATGTCCTGCGTGGCCCTGCGACTGTTTTGCGACAATTCTCTCATTACGACACCGCCTTTGACCGTTATATTTTCGTTCAAGTGGCTTCGGCTTATTGCGTACAGAATAACGTCTTGCCCAACCTTAGCTATGGCTTGTTCTTCTGCGAATCCTTGGCTTATGCACTTCTGAATTTCCTCCTCAAGACTGATCATCAAAAAACCTCCAACCTAATCGCATTCATAATTTTCTTTGATCCTGGAAATTTAGGAACATTGTCCTCGAGCCATTCCTCGTCAAGTTCAAAAATCTTATTTCTATAGTTTCCCATGATTTCTTTGTAGTAATCAAAAGGCAACTTGTTGGAACGGCGTATCAGTTCAATCAGCAGTCGTTCCTTCGTGTGGATTTTTATTGAAGTCCCGTTAATCATTTTTTCTTCGACACCGAGCATCAGAAGATTGTCTGGGAAAAAATACTGGTGAACTCTTTGGTCCCGGATTTTTGTGAAATCACGGCCGGTTCCTAGTACGTAGTGTTCTGGAACGACATCGGTTAAACCGTGATAATAAAATGCGCTTTCCATGGTGAAGACTGCGTCTTTATTTTTGAAGGCGATTAGGGCTAATTCCCGCCATGTGGTGGTGTCCGAATAAATCCCGTTTTCTACTTTAAACAATTTGCCATTACGAACTGCTTTCTCAAGAAAGTAGTTTGAGCCGTAGTTGGATATGCAATCTTCGTAACTGTAGAACATGAGGGTCTTTTCTGTAAGGAAATATACCAGATTTTATTATCGTTGTCAAGTAAATGTCCGCAACTTCTTATATTTGCGGATAATTGCTTGATTATGTGGTGTGGGAATAAACTAGCGTAGGTGCTGGAAGAAGATGCAATAAATGATACGAGAAGCCGCGCAAAAGGACTCCCTTGTTAAAATAATGCATTTATGCGGATATTTGCATAAACGCATAGACAAAGCGAAAAACTTTTCTATATTTTCTGCCGAAAAATAAAATAGATGGCTCGCGGCTTGCGAAATATGTCTTGTAAATCATAACTCATAACTCATAATTCATAATTCCAAAGCCCTCGCCTATTCTATCTTTACGTGCGAAAAACTTTAAACGAGGCTTATAATGGCTAAACAAGAAACTTTATGCGTCCAGGCCGGCTGGACTCCGAAGAACGGGGAACCGCGCGTCCTCCCGATTTACCAGAGCACGACTTTCAAGTATGAATCGAGCGCCGCGATGGCCGACCTCTTCGACCTCAAGGCCGAAGGCTACTTTTACACCCGTTTGCAGAACCCGACGAACGACGCCGTGGCTGCAAAGATTGCCGCCCTCGAAGGCGGTGTCGCCGGCATGCTTACGAGCTCCGGCCAGGCTGCGAACTTCTACGCGGTGTTCAACATCTGCGAAGCGGGCGACCACTTCGTGAGCACGAGCGCCATTTACGGCGGTACGAGCAACCTTTTCAGCGTCACGATGAAGAAACTCGGCATCGAATGCACGTTCATCGACCAGGACGCCAGCGACGAGGAAATCGAGAAGGCCTTCCGCCCGAACACGAAGTGCCTCTTCGGCGAAACGGTCGCAAACCCGGCCGGCAAGATTCTGGACCTCAAGCGCTTTGCGAACATCGCCCACAAGCACGGCGTGCCGATGATCGTGGACAACACGTTCCCGACTCCGATTAACTGCCGCCCGATTGAATTCGGTGTCGATATCGTGACGCATTCCACCACCAAGTACATGGACGGCCACGCCGTTTCTACCGGCGGATGCATCGTGGATAGCGGCAACTTCGACTGGGAAGCCCATCACGACAAGTTCCCGGGCTTAACGGAACCGGATCCGAGTTACCACGGTCTTGCCTACGCGAAGGCTTTCGGCAAGAAGGCTTTCATCACGAAGGCGACGGCGCAACTGATGCGCGACCTCGGCAGCATTCAGGGCCCGCAGAACGCGTTCCTTTTGAACCTTGGCCTCGAAACGCTCCACCTCCGCGTGCCGCGCCATTGCGAAAACGCTCTCGCTTGCGCCAAGTGGCTGAAGAACCACCCGAAGGTCGCGTGGGTGCACTATGCCGGCCTCGAAGGCGACGAATTCTACGAACTCGCCCAGAAGCAGTTCAAGGGCGGTCTCCCGTGCGGCGTTCTTACGTTCGGCATCAAGGGCGGTCGCGAAAAGAGCATCCAGTTCATGGACAGCCTCAAGATGATCTGCATCGTGACTCACGTGGCCGACGCCCGTAGCTGCGTGCTGCACCCGGCAAGCCACACGCACCGTCAGCTCAGTGACGAACAGCTCGTCGAAGCGGGCGTCGCTCCGGACCTGATCCGCTTCAGCGTCGGTATCGAGAATGTCGAAGACATCATCGCCGACCTGGAACAGGCTCTCGAGAAGGTGTGATAAATAGTGGCTAGGAAACAGTTATAAATTATGAGTTATGAATTATGAGAAAGTGTCTGGCGGCGCAGCCGCGATTATAAATCTTGTAATTCGTACTTCGTAATTCATAATTAGTGGCTAATGGTTAGTAAACAGGAAAAGTTAGGCGGCGTTGCCGCTTTGGGGTCGGCCTCCGGCCTTGGGGTGTGAGGTCGCGGCGTTGCCGCTTTGGGGCATTCGCGATGCTTGTTCTGTGGTGGCTGACTATCTAAAATTTTTCCCGTGGCGGTTGCTGCGGGAAATTTTTTTATAGTGAATAGGGAATAGGAGTTTGTGGGTGAATGAAATTAAAATGCCCAGCCGATGCTGAATGTGTAAACGAGTGCGAACTTGTCTAAAAGCGGGTGCTCAAAGTGATCGTCATCGTAGTATTCAAAGTCGGTAATCCACTGCGGCTCTACTAGAATTTTTCGAAATGCCATGGCTCCCGAAATAAAGATGTGTTCCCATGTTGATGTATAGCCCAGACCAAGGGTCGTAAAAAGCGCGAATTTGTTGCCGCTTAAGCTTAGGGCTTCCTTTTCTGTTGTCGCTTCTCGCTGGAAGTCTATGTTTGCAAAGGTCGGCTGCAGCAGGGCGAGTACAAAAAGTTCTCCGGTGGAATTGTTGCTGTTCACGTTTCCCTTGATATCGATGGATTTTGTTTTTTCAATATCTCTACCGAAGACGAGCTTGCCGCCGATTCCGACTTCTATCGCCTTGATGCTGCCCGTGGTTCCGTCCTTTGCCTTGAAATCGTCTGATTCTTCATTTCGGTAGCCCACTTGCAATACCGCGTTCGCATGTTGCGCTAGCAATCGCTCGTAGCTGAGGCTAAAGTCCAGGCTCATGATGTCAATGTTTACAGAAATGCGGTTTTGGGGCAGATTCGGGAATGTGGAATCCTGGAAAGCTGCGTTTTGGCTTGACGAGATAGGTGCCGGCTTGATGTAGGTGACGGTGTGGTGGTCTACGTAGACGGTATCGCATTTGGAAAAGCCGTATGCGGCGCATATCAGTGGTATGATTGGAATCCATTTTTTCATATTTCACCCGCTATAATTCAATGGCGACATCAAATTTGAAGAAAAATCCGGTTGGTGCGCTGCCGTTGAATAGGGAAAAGTTTTCGTCATAATTGGCGAAGAAGATTCTCTTGTCGTCGCGTCTCCAATATTGGTAGCCGCCGCTAATGCTCATGTCAAACATGAGTCCGATGTTGTATTGGAGGCCGCAGGTTGCGCTTGCCGCAATTCCCGGGACGAAGTGCATCTCGTTTTTACTGTGGTTAATGTCTCTGTCATTTGCATACAGGAATGTAGGTGCAACACTCCCTTGGATGTAGAAGGAAGTTGAATTTTTCGGTGTGTTTCTGGAATTGCTTTTTGCGTAATCCGGCTTGCCGATTGTGATGGTGCCGAGGTATTGTCTATAGCCGACTTCGATGCCGAACGTGTTCCTGAAGCCTTCCCAATTTTTGTCGTTGCCAATGTCGCCAAATTGGAGGAATAGGGACGGATTCACGACGATGGCTCCGCGGTATTGATTCTCGAAGACGAATCCGAAATCGAGAATTAGGGAATTGAATGCGATTAGGATTAAGTTTGCCGCCAAGGCTGGCTTGAGGCGAATGAGTATTTTCGGAGGCGGAAGCTCTGTATTGCCGTTGATAGAGTCTGGAACTGCTGGGGCTGCAACTATTGTTTCCGCTTGTGATTCTGTTGCAGCAGTGGCTTCGATTGCGTCGCCGTCGCTTACGGCGCCCGTGTCGCCTTGGCTATTTTCAAGAACAGGCTTCTGCGAAAGGGGCAGGTAAACTGTATCGGGCTTGTCGATAACGTAGATTGTGTCCGTAACATGCGGCGCATTCTGCGAAAGAAAATCTTCTGCAAAATCTTCTGCAAATGTAGCTCCGCAGATGCATAGCATGATTCCTAAAACTTTTGATAATTTATATGTCATAATCCGATGCCCACGCTAAATTTTAAATCCAGTTGCCACCCGTTGGTCATGTACATGATTTCATCTATCGGATTTGATTGAGGCACGATATTGTAGGCGGCTCCGATTTCGAATCCGAATCCGACGCGGCCAGCAAAGCGGCTCCTGTTTTGCCAACCTTTGTGAATGTACAGCTGCATTCCGCTATCGCTTCCATTATCGTCTGGGTAGTCAATTTTCCATTGGCGATCCGGTATGTTGGTGTAGTTCATTTTTCGGTAGAGCGCTTGCGCCCCGAATTCCCAGAAGCCGCACAAGATGGTGTTGTCGTTGTAGCGGCGGTAGGCGAGTCCGAAGCTGAACTGCTGAATGTCACCGCTATAGTAGTAGTCGCTGAAGCTGTTGCCATGACCGTTTTCACTGGGAGTGAGCTTGATGTAGGAGGTGAGTAGCATCAGGGAATTTTTCTTGCTGAAGCTCTTTTCAAGTGAAATGTTAATGGTGGGATCGCTTGTCGCAAATGATGCAATTGCTGAAACGAAATCCAAATGCAGATAGAAAGGATATCGCGTGTAGTTGGTGTCCTTGGACATGGGGATGACGGAATCAGGCTCCGTCGGCGTGTAGTACAAAGTGTCGGTCTTTGGCTTCACGTGAATGTAGACCGTGTCATGGACTGCTTCTGTTGTTCCTGCGAAACTGAACGAAAATAGGAAAAGGCTTGCAAGTAGCAGACAGGGAATGCTGAATGCATTTTTGACGCTGCCTGGAATTCCTCTTGTTTGCCGAAATGAAAATGTAAACCATGATGTTTTCATAATTGTAAAAATAGAATCTTGATGCAAATTTGCAATTAAAATCGTTGTATTCTGTAAGTTTGTTCTTACACTCTGTCGGTAAATGTTGCAATCGTGCGTTCCTGATCTAGGCTTTGAGCGGAACGTCTTCAACGTCACTGTAGACAGTGTGTAAAAATCACGTTTTTTTGCTTTTTTTTGCCCAAGAGGTTGATTTGAACGCGAAAGAATTATTTTTGGAAAAAATGTAAATCATGGGAAAAATTCCAACATGGCAAAAAAAATATTCGCATTACTCGCTAGCTCTTTGTTTGCTTTCGCTTGTTCCGACAATGGTTCGGACGCATCGTCAACGTCTTCGATGACTTTTCAGAATAACGATGTCGTCGCCAAGACAGAAGCTTCATTTGTGAGGCACGGATGCGAAAATACGCTTGGAAAATCCGAGGAACTGGGGCTTCTTCAAAAGTCGGCGGGTGGATTGCAAATTATCGCCGATGCCAATGTCGGTGCCATGCCCAAAGATGAATTGTGGGTGAATGAAGATGGTTCCGCGACTGCGAACTTGAAATTCGGCGTGAACTGCGGTTACGATAAAATTGAAATTTGGAAAAATCAAGATACGCTTTTTGTGAGTGCATCGAGGAGTGACTTCTATGTGAAATTAGATTCTGTCACAGGAGATACGTTGGAGGCTGTGATTGTTAAAGTCCCGTGCTTTTGCGAAACCGATGTGACGGTGACTATTCCTGCGGAATATCTCGGCGCGAAGTATCTCATGGCTGGTTCAACTTTGAGAGAGATTGAATACAAGAAACGTTAAGTTTTAAAGTTTTGATAAATTAAAAAATCTTGCGGCTTGTCGCAGCCACATGTTTGTTGTCTCCTAAAAAAAGTCCCAGATCTAATCCAGGACTTCGCGGTTTATCGTTGCAACACTATATGTTTTTTACTTCTGGATGAAGGTGATGTTGTAGATGGGGAGGGCGTCTTTAGCCTGGTTCTTCATCTGAGTTACTTTTTTGCCGTCGTAGATGTAGATGGTTGCGGTGCTTTCGCTGCGGTCACCGACGTAGAGCTTCTTGTCGCTTGTGTTGAAGCAGACGGAGCCTTCGGCGTCCTTGATTTTGTCGAGGGCTTCGGCTTTTAGCGTCTCGAGGTCTACTTTCATGAGCGGAACGTCGCCGAAGTTTTTGTAGACGGCGACATAGGCGATGTTGCCTTCGCTGTCTGTATCCATGGCGTAGGTGCCTCCTCCGAGCTTTTCGCCGCTGAAGACGATCTTGGAGGTTTTCTTTTTCAGGTCGACTTTTTCAATTCCGCGTTTTTCGTCAGCATCGGTTCCCCAGAAGTCGTTGTATTCGCCCATGGTGGCAACGTAGAGATTACCGTTGCTGAATTTCATCGCGGTCGGGTTCTTTGTCGCAAGGCGGATGGTGTCCAGCAATTTGCCACTATCGGAATTGTAAAGGGCGAGAAGTCCTGGGTTTGGCAGATAGGTGTTGTTCGTCTTGGAATCAAAACTGTAACGCTGGAAAAGTGTGAACAAGGTGTCATTACGGATTTCCATGTCAATGAGTCCTGGAGAAATGCCGTCCTTGCTTGTGAATTTGTCTGTCTTGACAGTCTTTTGGATGGAACCGTCTTTCACGGAAATCTTGATGAACTTTTCGGCGCCTTCCAGTGCAACCCATGCCTCTTTTTCGTTTGCCATGACGATGTCGCTCGGGTTGCTTGCGTCATCCATGGAAACTTGCCACTTGACTTTCTTCTTTTCGGTGTCAAGGAGACTTACGTTGTCTGCACCGTATCTTTCGAGGATGAAAAGATTCTTGCCTGCGGCGATGACTTTGGAATCCTGGTGGAATTCCAGTTTTTCCTTGGAGAGTTCACCGTCGATAACCCAGCGGAGTTCGCCTGCGGTAAAGTCGGTTGCAAAAGTATAGATGTCGGTTTCGGTGGCGGAGCTGGAGGAAGGGCCCTCGTCTTCGACGGATGTGGAAGAGTCGTTTCCGCAGGCCTGCATGAAGAAGACTGATGCGGTTAAGATGGGGAGGAGTATTTTTTTCATTGTTTTCCTTTTTATGTTTTCGCTGAAATTTGATTCGCAGGTTTTGCAAATCATTTTTGCAGCGCGGGGTCTAGAACCCCTGTGAGATGGTAAACTTGTATTCGCGCCCTGGCATGGGGAAGGGCGTATAAGTGTTTCGGTAGGTGGCGTCGGAGATGTTGTTTATCGCAAATGTAATGTGCGTTTGTTCGAAAGGCGCGTAGCCGAGAGAGACTCTGTGGTTTGCCGTGCCTGGCTGCTCGATTCTGTTGCCTCTGTCGCTGTAGATTTTGGTGCGGTATTCCGATGTCCAGGTGAAGTCGAACTTGTAGGGGAGTCTGAGGTGCGCTTCGGCTAAAAATGCCCACTTGGGCTCGTAAGGGAGCATCTTTCCGCGGTAGCTTTGTTCGTCGCTTTTGTCTTCGGTCTTTTGGTAAGTCATGCGGAGAATGATGTCGAGGGGGCTTGCGGGGTGGCTTTCGAGTTCCGCTTCGAGGCCGTGGATGCTTGCCTTGCCGATGTTCATGGGCTTCATGAATGAACCGCTGGTAATCCAGTAGATGCTGTTTTCGGATTGCGTGGCGTAGTAGGTTGCCTTGAGCGTAGTTCTTCCGCTTGGAGAGGTGGCACGGGCGCCGATTTCGAGGGAGAGCGCGGATTCCTCCTTGAGGTCGGGATTCGAGACGGTGCCTGGGTAGACGCCGTAGAGTTCCATGAGTTGCGGCTCGCGGAAGGCGCGTCCGAAGCTTACGCTCCATCTGAAGGGCGCCTGCGGAAAGAACTGCGCGAAGGTGCGACCCGATAGGGAAACGTCGCGGTCCTTGGCGGTGCCGAGGCGCGATGTCGCTGTGGGCAATACGAATTTTCCGCCGTGGATGTCGTCGGAGATGAACAATGCGGAAGTTTCGCCGCCGAAGGTGATGGCGTCGATTGGCGCGAAGGAGACGTCGGCAGATGCTGTAAGCGAAAGTCGCGAAAGGTTCCAGTTGCGGGAACTTCCCTCGGCTTTGTAGTAGTCGTAGGCGGGGGCGAACTTGAAGTTCGCCTCGAGCTTATCGCCGAGGTAGCTTGCGGTGATATCGGGGACGATGCGGAAACCCGAGGTGCCGTATTCGAGATGTTCCGTCGAGATGTAGCCGATGTGGTCTTCGGGGTAGTACGAATGCGAAGTGGACTTCTCGTATCTGCCGCCAAGTCCCGCTTCAAGCCAGAGCCAGCCAAAAAATTGCGGAAGTTCAGCGCGGTAAGACGCCTGCGCTTTTTCGCCATTGAAGCCTGCGGTTTTTGTCTGGTAGTCTTCGCGGCCGGGGTTTCCGCCTTCGGACTTGGAGGCGCTCAGGCTGAAGTTCGAGAATACGCCGTTTGCATGGAGCGTTCTCGCCTTGACGATTCCGGAATACTCGGTGAACTCTGCGTTCTTGCGACGGTCGGTGAAGTCGTCGTCGGGGTTGTAGGGAGTGCCGTTCCGGTTCTTGAATTCGTAGTCGTTGTCGCTGTGGCGGATGGCGAACGAGGCGGCAAGCTTTGTGCTGTCGGTGATGCGGGCGCTAAAGTCGATGGACGCATCCCAGCTGTTGTGGCTTCCGTAGCCCGCCTGCACTTTGCCGGAGACTCTGGAATCTGAATTTTGCTTTGCGAGGTCGGCTCCCTTGGTGACGAAGTTGACGGCGCCTCCGATGCCGCTTCCGCCGAATTTCGAGGGGACGCGGTCCTTGTAGATTTCGATGCGCTCGATTTGGGCCAGGTCGATTTTCCCGAGGTCCACGGCGGCGCCTGCCGCATCATTCAAGGCAATTCCGTCTATGCAGATGATGATGCTCTTGGCTGCGATTCCGCGAATGCTGATTGTCTGGAAACTCCCGAGACCGCCTTGGCGATATGTTTGGATGCCGGGAAGCGCCGCGAGTACATCTGAAGCCTCCATGGCGCGACCTTCCCAGGCCTTGGAGGTAATCGTTACGACATCTGTACTTTTAGTCTGCGGTGTCGCTATCGTACTGGAGATGATTTCTGAAACTCCCAAATCCTGCATCGGTTCATCAGAAGAGATGCTATTGTAGATTATGTCGCTATCGATTCTGCGACCTAAAGTCGCCGTTGCGCTTGCCGCACTGCTCGGAATAGATGCGGCTAGAACCGGCATCACGCCGCAATGCAAAAAACTGCATAACACAAACACGTTTCGTGTAAACGAAACTTTTTCTGGCGATGTCTTCCGCATCGTTCAAAACCTCTGGCGCCATGCGCCTGCTTTGCCTTACAGTTCTTCTGACTCGGGGATCAACCTACTTCCAGCTCCTTCACACTCGCATTGTCGGTTGCACCTTGCAATCCGTGGCGGGCATTGGTTTATGCTGGTTTCGTCCTCCCTTACAGCGGCGGGACCGTTCCCGGATTTGTAGCGTTGCGCCACAGCACGGGATTCTCTTGCTTACACTTGGAAATTTCCAGTTGTAAACAGCGTTTTACCGCATAAGGCTTCTATGCGATGGAATAGATAGAAAAATGTTAGTGGCGTTTTTGAATAGAACTGCTTTTATCTTTGTGTTTTTATAGTTGCAAATCCATACAAATTTTTGTTAACAAATTTTTTTTCTTTTTTTGGACTTTAATATGCTATATATAAAAAGAGCTGTAAATTTTTCTAAATTTATGGGTCGGGAAAATGTTGTTTTGGAGTATTGCTTTTTTATGAAGCGTTTTGCGGGTATTCTTGTCATATTGGTGGCCTTGCTTTTTGCTGCGGCGTTCAGTACAGCGCTCACGGTCAAAAAGTTTGAAGGCTATCGTATTACATACGATTTGCAAGGAGGCTCGAATAATGCCGGCAATCCAGAAACCTATACAGCTCAAGACTCCCGTTTTATTTATCTTGCGCCTGCGTCTAGAGATGGCTTTGATTTTTTGGGCTGGTATCGTGTTACGGAATCGGGACTGTATTCAAATGAAAAACTGACGGTTGTTAATACAAATGAAAAGAAAAATCATTTTGTATATGCCAAGTGGGGACTCAAACCGCAGAAACCTTCTACGGATGCTGATGGCTGTTATCAGATATATTCTGCCGAGGAACTTTATGGCTTTTCCCGTTTGCTGGAATCAGAATCTTCGAATCGTTTTGCCTGTGCTGCTTTGCGTAAGGATATCGTTGTAAATAGGAAAGTTTTAAAATCCGATGGCCTGCCGCTTGAGGGAACCTTTATTTGGTGGAAATCAATCAAGAACTTCAGTGGGGTCTTTGAGGGTAATGGGTTTACCATTTCGGGACTTTATGGGGATGTTGGCTTATTTGAAAATGTGGGCGAGGATTTTGAAACAGGTGTTGCTGTTGTCCGAAATTTGGGTATTGTGGACTCGTATTTTGAAGGAAGCTCTGTTGGTGCCATTGCTGGTCGTGCTGAAGGAGGTGTCCTTCTGTACAACGTTTATACTACTGCGACGATAAAAGGAAAAATCGTTGGTGGTCTTGTTGGTAGCGGAACTGTTGCTGAATCCAAGGGAATTTTGACAGAGCCGTTAAATAACAATCGGCTTGTCATCAAGAATTCCTATAATGCAGGGCTTGTACTTGTAACAGATGATGATTATGGAGGAGGCTTGGTTGGTGTTGTTGATGCAGCGTTACTTGTAAATGTGTTCAATGTTGCTCCTGTTGACGGTGGTCGCAATATTCATGTGGATGGACTTGCCTATCCGAGTGGTTCTGTCGAAATCAAGAATGGCTTTGCGTTTAATACGGTGCAGTCGGGAATGTTTGGCGGTGAAACTGTGACTGCAAAGGATTTTGCCGAGGGAAAAGTCTTTGCAAAACTTTCTAAAGGCAAAAGCGAAGGCTCATGGATGCAGAATGTCGGTGACGACTTGTATCCTAAATTGAAAAAAGATGTGGAATATTTCGTCACTTACAGCCTAAATGGAGGCTCGAATAACAAGAATAATCCTGTTTCGTATACTGTTCGTTCTCCAAAAATTGTACTTGCAAATCCTGAAAAGGAGGGCGATGTCTTTGAAGGCTGGTATGCTGATGCAGCCTTCAAAAAAAGAGTTACGAAAATAGAATCGGGTTCGACGGGATATCGCCATTTTTATGCAAAATGGAAAAATGAATATAAAGTAAGTTATGAACTAAATGGAGGTCGCAATTCGTGGAAAAATCCGAGCTGTTGGAATGCCGATTCCTCTGATTTTGAATTATTTGATCCTGTGCGTGCCGGATACGATTTTGTCGGTTGGTTTTTGGACAAGAATTTCAAGAAGAGGGCGGTCTTCCTTGATTCCGGTCTTCATGATGATGTTGTCTTGTATGCAAAATGGTCGTTGAATGAATATCGAATTTCGTATCGACTGCATGGCGGCATGAATAATGAAAATAATCCGGAAATGCTCAGTGTGGAAATGGATTCTGTTGTCTTGCAAGATCCTGTGCGTGAGGGTTTTAATTTCCAGGGCTGGTTGGATGTGAAGAACTCCGGTGAATATAAAAAGGTTGTTTATCGAAAGGATGTTGAGCGTTTAGGTGCAAATCGAAGTGCCGAAATACAGGCGGTTTGGTTCCCTGTTGCAGAAAAACCGAAGATGGATTCTGCGGGTTGTTTTGCGATTACCAAGAGAGAAGAGTTGTATTGGTATGCTGAATTTGTGAATGGGGAATTGAATGCGAATGCCAATGATGATTTCTCTTGTGCATCCCTGGAGAACGATATTGTGGTCAATGAAAATGTTTTGGATGCAGATGGAAATATGGTAGATGGAGAATTTGTCTCCTGGAATCAGATTAAGGGAAATTCTGGAGTTTTTAAAGGTCGTTTTTATGGTAATGGACATTCTATTTATGGATTGTATAGTGAAACCGCGAATGTTCATAGTGTTTGGAAATATGCAGGATTTTTTGATAATATAGCGTCCAAAGCGGAAGTGTCGGATTTGTTTATTCGTGATTCCTATGTCAATGGTGTTCCTGTTCGAATGCGGAAAATTCATACCGATGAAAATACGGTTGATGTTGCTGCCGGTAAGTTTTATGGTAAACTTTTGCAAGCGAAAAGCGCGCTTACAGGTCTTGGTGCCGAGGGGCGTTTTTTCGATGCGATGACGCGGCCTCAAAATTAAACTTTAAAAGGAATTGCTGTGTCTATTGCAAAGAATGGTTGCCGCTATCGGCATTTTAAAAAGGAAACGATGGTTTATACGGTAATCGAGGCTGACGCCTTGGATTGCGACAGCCTTACGCCGCTTGTGGTTTACCGCAGCGAGTACGATACTCCGGGCCATCCGAAGGGAACTGCATGGATTCGCAAAAAAGAAGAATTCGAAGGAACGAAAGTTCTCTCTGATGGAACTGTTGTGGATCGTTTTACGGAAATTTAAAAGAACTTGTAATCCCAATTGTAGTGGAAAAAATGGTTCACCTGCAAAGCTCCGTGTTTTAATGCAAAAGTAAACTGCTTGCAGGGCGGGGCCCCAGCTCGGAGTGGGGTAAACCCCAAATCCTAGCCTCTCCAGTATCCAAACAAGCTTGGCTGTTGGCTTCGGCTTACGGATTTGTGCGAGGCCGCACGGACCCCTCTCTCCTTCGAAGACAATTCACACTAAGAGCTTCCACAAAGAGGATAACTCAACTAAACTCCTAAAGGAGTAAGTTTCGTATAAAAGTTCTTGTGTTCATTAGCCTGCACCCTCCCCATCGTTGCGCGAGCGCCAACTTAACGGTTCAGCCATAACCTTGCAAGCATGGTTGCGCGGTTCACCTTGTCAAGTTGTGGCCGACGCTTTATTCTCACAACAACAGCCATTCTTCGTTTTAATTGAATAAACATCTTGCTTATGGCCATTTTATTGCGTTTTATCCATTCGTCTTTGTTTTTGCAATTTGTTTTGCCACGGACTTTATCCAGTGAGCCAAAAAATGCCTTGATTTCTCAGAAACTACATTGATTTTTTGTGACAAGTTGTCAAGGAGTTGAATGTATACCGAGTAATTGATTTTTTTTTATTTTGCGGCTGTTCTATACCACAGGTATACACTCCAACCATTGACTGCGTTTGTTCGAATTTCATTGCTTGCGTTTTTATAGTCCCCTAAACCAAAACTTTGAGCCGTCAGTTGATTGAGGATGGCGTCAAGTGCATCCTGGACAACATAGATGCTGTAGTGTCTGTAGGCTTCCCAAGCGTTAGGCCGATTGTTCTTTAGCGTAATTCGATTGACAGTTAGCTTTCTTTTGTCGTCCATTAGGCAAATCATGCTGGGGACTGCCGCATCTCCCATTTTCTCAAGGCCTGCGTAGGCTTGTTCTGCGGTGGATTCGGACAACATGCCTTCTATGAATTCTTTTACTTTTGAATAGTTGCTGTCGTTTGGGCAGTCTGCCATGAACAACTTGTTGTTGACGATTAACTTCTGTCTTTCAATTTCATTTCTTATTCTGCTTTTGATTTCTGCGGTATCTGGAAAAATTGATTTGAATGAACGGCCTGAAAAATAGAATTCGGTAATTTCTTTATTCTCTTTATAAAGCTGATAACTTCTTTTGTGGATGAATGCGATTACTTTTTTCCCGTTGAAGGATATAAGTTTTGATTCGTCGCAATAAGGCTCCCTTTCTTTTTTGTTGCAAATGAACTCTTTTAATGAAAAACTTGATTGGGAAAGTTCTCCTTTAAGAACGGACTTGATGTTGAATTCAACGTCTACATAATCTGATTCGGTATTCTTGATTTTATTTATTTTATTTGTGTCAACGTTGAAAACGCCTTCAACGATATGTGTGGCGCGAGCTATATTCATCCATAGACTGTCCGGCTGGGCATTTGCCAAAGTGCAAGACAGAAAGAAAAAAAGTAAATATGAAAAAATATTTCTATGAATCATAATTTGCTTTAAAGAAATTTTATGGGTTCACCTGCAAAGCTCCGTGTTTTAATGCAAAAGTAAACTGCTTGCAGGGTGGGGCCCCAGCTCGGAGTTGCGAAGGCCGCACGGGCCCCTCCCTGCACCCTCCCCATCGTTGCGCGAGCGCCAACTTAACGGTTCAGCCATAACCATGCAAGCATGGTTGCGCCGTTCACCTTGTCAAGTTGTGGCCGACGCTTTATTCTCACAACAACAGCCATTCTTCGTTTTAATAGAATAAACATCTTGCTTATGGCCATTTTATTGCGCTTTATCCATTCGTCTTTGTTTTTGCAATTTGTTTTGCCACGGACTTTATCCAGTGAGCCAATAAATCCTTGATAATGCGTTCAAGTTGCTGCCGCCGAATTAGCGACAGCAGCAACAGCTACTGCGACAGAAGCTTTTTACGACTGCTGCGTTTCGCTTGTACTGAGCAGGTAAGCGTCGATGAACAGCTTGATCTTTCCATCCAGCACGCCTGCCGTATCGGAAGTTTCGACGTTCGTACGGAGGTCCTTCACCAGCTGGTACGGTTGCAACACGTAGCTGCGGATTTGGCTCCCCCACTCGACCTTCTTCTTCTCGGCCATGCGGGCATCGCGCTTCGCTTCTTCTTCCAAGCGGTAATGTTCAGCGACCATGGTCTTGAGCATTTTATAGCAGGTTTCGCGGTTCTGAATCTGTGAACGTTCCGTCTGGCAACTCGCCATGATGCCTGTCGGCAAGTGGGTCATGCGCACGGCGGAATCCGTCTTGTTGATGTACTGACCTCCGGCGCCGCTACTGCGGTAGGTGTCCACGCGCACATCTGCCATGTCCAGGTCGAAGTCCACATCTTCGTGTTCCGGGTACAGATAAACTGCAGTGAAGCTTGTGTGGCGACGGGCATTCGCATCGAACGGGCTGATTCGCACCAGACGATGCACGCCAATTTCGGAGCGGAGGAGACCGTAGGCGTTTTCGCAGCTGATTTCAATCGTAGCACTCTTGAGACCAGCGTCTTCCGCTTCTTGGAAGTCCACCACCTTGAAATCCATCTTTTCGCGTTCAAAGAAGTGCGTGTACATGCGGAAGAGCATCAGTGCCCAGTCTTGCGATTCCGTACCGCCAGCACCCGGATGAATCGACATCAAACAGGCGCATGCGTCGTCGGGGCCGTTCAGCATCTTCTTGAATTCCATCTGCTCGATTTTCGCCTTTAGCACTGTAATGTCGGCCTCGATGGATTTTTCCAAGTCCTCGGATTCCTCGGCCTTGGACAATTCATAAAGTTCCGCAAGGTCGTCGCAAGTCTGCGAGGCATCCTTCCATGCATCCAGGAGACCACGGAGGTTCCCGATTTTCTTCATCATGGACTGCGCCTTCTCCTGGTCATTCCACAGGTTCGGGTCGCCAGCATCTTTTTCAAGAACGTAGAGTTCTTCGGTCTTTGCCTCTAAGTCAAAGATACCCCCAGAGCTTGTCAATGCGAGCACGCAAATCGATAAGCCCTGTATGAGTCGTTTGGAAAGCCATTCTTATTCTCCATTATAAGAGTTTTTACATGAAAAGAGGATGCTATAAGCATCCATCTTTTAAAAAGTCACAGACAAGGTAAGCAAGTCTGTGACATCAATTCAAAGTATTACTTGGAAGCGCCGATTGCTTCAGGCGGAGTGTACTTCTTGTCGAGGTACTGAACCTTGTAGGTCTTTCCAAGGCCATCAAGATAGGCCTTGAGCTGACGCTGGCGGTCCTGTTCAGCCTGCACACGGAGGATGTAGTCAATCTGGTGCTTATAGCTTTCGAACTTACCGTCGTTCTTTTCGGTAAGCATGAAGATGGAGATTCCATCCTTATCGGTTACAACGTCAGTAATTTCACCGACCTTGATCTTGGCGATAGCCTTTGCGAAGGCGTCACCCTTGGACTTGGCGAGGAACTTGCTCATGACACCACCGGTCTTCTTGGCCTCCTTGTCATCGCTGTACATGGCAGCGAGCTGAGCAAACGTAGCCTTCTTGGAGCGAACCTGGGCAGCAAGTCCCTTCAACATATCCTTGGCATCGCTGATTTCCTGCGCAGACTTGCCCTTCGTGGAAATGAAGATGCGAGCACCGCTGATGGTATCGTTGATGGCAACCTTCGTCTTGTTCAATTCCCAGAAAGCCTGAATCTGCTTTTCGGTCGGGTCAGCCGGATACGGAACCTTCTTCTCGAGAATGGCTTCGCTCTTCAGCTGGTCTTCGATCTTGGACTTGAACTGGGCCATGGTCGTATTGGACTTCTTGAGTTCCTGCTGGAAAGCTTCTTCGTTCGGGAACTGCTTCTTGAAGAGCGTCGTCACACTGTCAACCTTGCCAGCAGAGACCTTGATGCCAAGCTTCTTTGCTTCGAGCTTGATGAGTTCCTGGCCAACGAGGTTGTCGATGACTGCATAGCGGAGCTGACTCATCATTTCGTCATTCAGCTTCTTGCCAGGAGCCTGCTGGGCACCGAGCATCTGGGCCAGGCTGTCAATCTTACCGGCGGAAATGCCGACCTTTTCGACACGAATCACATCTAAACTTTTTGTATTCATCAGCTGGGCGGAGGCAATGCCAGCACTCAAAAGCGCAACTGCGACACCTCGAGAAATAAGTTTAAGAGACATTTTTAATCCTTTTTAGAAATTTTGCGTGCTAAATATAGCAAAGTGATAGTATTGAAAGTAGCGACGAGTCCGCTTTTCATCCGTAAATCACCTTGGCATACCCACTTTTTTCGTCTTATGGCTCTTGAGACCATAAACAACGTAAATTCCGCGTCCAAGTCCCAATTTTTTCAGGGACTTCCGCATTTCGATAACAGAATCACCCGACAAGCATCCGAAACGACCAAGAAACGCGCCTTTCATATCGAAAACGGCAAAATTTTCCTGTCGCGGCGAGGAAACTTTGGCGGAAAGAGTCGTCCGAATCGTATCCTGGACTTCATCGGCAGCAATTTTGTACCACTTTGCATCGTCAAAAGGCGCCGTAGCCTCGGACGGCGGCACAGTGAGGTTCGCCCCGAAGTTCGGATTATCAAGCATGTCCGTATTCACCATGCCGTAAAAGACGCCCTTCGTGATTTCCCTGTCGAAATTATTTTCCAGGTCGCCACGCAACTGCGCCGTTCCGCTGAGCGTCTTCCCGTTCAAGGCCCACATCACGCCGTAGACTTGGGCGTTCCCGGAAATTTTCGAATTGACGATGATGGAAATGGCGCCGACTTTCGCAGAACCCGCAATGGAGCCGCTCACCAGCCACGCGTCATCCTCCAGAATAGCATCGTCTGCCACCGTTCCATCGGAGACAAGCGCACGCCCGCGCACAATTGCGTTGCCACTGATTTTTCCGCCATTCACGACGGCAAAATCCTCGATACGCGCATTTCCCGAAACAGTTCCGCCGTTCACGACGGCATCCGGCCCCACATAAGCGCTCGCGCCCACATTCGCCTTGCTGCTGACCCAGCCGCCGCCATTCGCATGCTGTGAATAGCCAGCGGCAGTCGAACCGTTAAATCCAGCAGGTTTCCAGAAATCCCTGTTGTAGCCTTCGGGCTTGCCGTTCACCACTTCAATCATGTACGGATAGCGGTAGATGCTGTAGTAGAACTGGTCCCACAGAATCAGCTGCATCTCGGAGGGCGCCGCAGTCACCGTAAGCCAAAGAGCCTTGTCGTCCGCTTTCGTCTTGATTTCGAGATTCCCGGCAGTATCGAGCAGAAGTTCGCTGTAGCGCGGAGTTCCGTCGCTTTCTTCGGCGACAAGCCCCACCGCCCATTGGCTTCTCGGATCAGGGAGCGCATCAGGCGCATAATTGCACCAGCTGTAATGGCGGCCCTTGTAATCGTCCGTATTATCGCCAAAGCAATTGTAGCCATTGACCGTCTTTTGATGCTGCACGATTCCCCTAAACTTGACAGTCACCTTCCCTGCCGAGTCAGGATAAATTCGCACAATGTTGTACCCAAAGCGCTGCGGTGCCCAGTAGCTTGGAACAACATAGCGATTCGCCTCACCAGGTATCTTGTTAAGCATCGTCACGCGCGTATGCCTGCGGTAATTATCCCAACCAGAAACATCGCGGCGCGTCGAGAATTCATAATCGCCCCATGTCTTTTTGTACAAACTTTTTTTCGCTGGGGCGTATTCGTAAGTCGCATTCTTCATCGCGAACTTTCCGAATTCGCGGTTCAAGTCCTCAAGCGACCACTGGTAGACCATCAGCATCGCCGTAAACGGAGTCTGCTCCATGCGGCCATCTTCCCCATCGTGGATGGATTCCATCCAGAGGCGGTTCACTTCCTTGGCGCCCCTGGTTCCGCCACCGAACGTTTCCTTGAGATGCTCCAGGAACTGCCAGTTGCAGTAGCGGTCGCGAGTGGAGCCGTAGTAAAGGTACGGGTAGTTGATGAGGTACTCGGAGCAATGCGCGTCATCGGGATTGTACTGGTGCGCCATCCAGTTGGCGTGACTCTCGGCAAACCAGCCCGCATGCGAATTGTTCCCCATCCAGCCGGCAACGCCCTGAAGACCATGAGCAAATTCATGCGACGTGCCCCAGTAATCCTTCAGCGAACCGACTCCGATCCACATGCCGGGGCCATATTCACCATTCAACGCTTTCACGTAGTCCGTGCCGCCGTAAAGCGAACTCATCAGGGAATTTTCGAAAACATAAATGTTGCTCTTGAGCTTTTTATCCGGACTCTTCGGGAACGGAAGCATCCATCCCAGCGAATCCGTATAGAACGAAAACACCTTTTCAAGCGACTGAAGCACGCCCTCTGCATCGGCCTCCGGAATGGAGACATTATTCGCTAAGCCCTCATCCGTTTTCGCCTTCTTGCAGACTTCAAAATGTTCGGAATCCTTGATGAACGTGAAGCCATTCGATGCACACTGGTTCTCCCAGGTCACCGCATAGCAAACACCAGCCGCAAGCGAGACAACGCCAACAACCGAAGAAAGATTTGCCCAGAAATTTTTCTCCATAATAAACCTACCCGTTAACAACATTTTAAATATAGGTATAGGCGGTTGGGAATGCAACGGGAGATAAGGAACAGAGGTTAATGGTTGGTATGCAGAGGTTGGTTTTGTGGTGGGAGATGTGCAGGAAATATTTTCAAATCAAATTGAATCAATATACGGATGTTGCAACACACAAAAACTCCGACGGTTTACCGTCGGAGTTTTTAGCAGCAGTTCCTGCCAGCAGTCCGGGGGGCAAAGCCTCGCCCACTGTCTACCGCCTACTTCCTACTGTCTACTCAAAAAATCAGCGAAGCTGATTTTTAGAAATGAATCACGCGGACCTTGATGACCTTGTCGAGCTTGGAAAGCTTTTCGATGATAGAATCATCGACCTTGCTTTCGACGTCAACGAGGTTGTAACCGATCTTGCCGTTGCTCTTGTTGCTGAAGGAAGCGATGTTCACGCCTTCGGCACCGAAGACCTTCGTGATTTCGGAAATCATGTTCGGAACGTCCTGGTTGATGACAACCACGCGGCTCTTCACGCCCATGTGCGGATGATCGACGAGGGCCGGGAAGTTCACGGAATTGCGGACGCAACCGAATTCGATGTAGTCCTTCAATTCTTCGACAGCCATCACGGCGCAGTTTTCTTCGGCTTCTTCAGTGGATGCGCCGAGGTGCGGGAAGCACATGATCTTGTCATTCTGGATTTGCTTTGCATCCGGGAAGTCGCAGAGATAGCCCTTCAAGGTATCGTTTGCGAGCATTTCGTAAATCGGATCCATTTCCACAAGGCCGCCGCGGGCGAAGTTCATGATGTAGGAACCCTTGAAGTTGGCGAGGTTCTTGCGATTGAGGAGGTTTTCGGTAACGCCCTTGATAAACGGAACGTGCACGGTGAGGAAGTCGGAATTGGCGATGACGGTATCGAGGTCAGCAATTTCAACCTTGTTGGAAAGTTCGTGCATGTTGGCGGCGTTCGGATACGGTTCGTAAGCGAGCACGCGCATGTTCTTCCAACGAGCATAGTTGGCAACGAGCACGCCGATCTTGCCAAGGCCAATCACGCCGAGGGTCTTGCCAGCGAGTTCCATACCGGCGAACTTCTTCTTGCCGCTTTCAACAGTCTTGGCCATGTCCGGGTCGTTCACGTCGAGAGCCTTGACCCAATTGGCGGCCTGGGCAACGTTACGCACAGCCATGCCGAGCACGGTCATCACGAGTTCTGCAACAGCGTTGGCGTTGGCACCCGGAGTGTTGAACACGCAGACGCCCTTTGCACTGGCCTTGTCGATGGTGATGTTGTTCACGCCAGCACCAGCACGGGCCACGGCGAGAAGATTCTGGAAGTTGTCCGTATCGACCTGGGCAGAACGCACCAAGATGGCATCCGGATTTTCGACAGCGTCGGAAACCTGGTAGAAAGAGCCAAACAGGGAGAGACCTTTCTTGGAAATGTTGTTCATAGTCTTGATAGTTGCCATGATATTTTGTCCTTTATTTAGAGTTTAAAAATTAGACGAGAGACGAGAGACGAGAGACGAAAGATTCGTCACTTAGTCTTGCCAACGGCCGCGCTCCTTGAGTAAATTCACGAGTTCCTCGATGGCGTTCTCTTCGGGGATGTTCTTTTTGACCGCAGTCTTGCCTTCGAAAAGAGTAATACGGCCGGGGCCGCCTCCGACGTAGCCGAAGTCGGCGTCCGCCATTTCGCCCGGGCCGTTCACGATGCAGCCCATCACGGCGATGGAGATATCCTGCAAATGGCCGAAGCGTTCCTTGATTTTGCCGAGCACCGTGCGAATGTCGTACAGCGTGCGGCCGCAGCCCGGGCAAGAGATAAAGTTCGTCTTGCTGCGGCGGCACGCGGCGGCCTGCAAGATGTCGAAAGCCAAAGCTACGGATTCGGCGGGGCTCTTGTAACCGTCGATAACGACTGCGTCACCGAGGCCATCGGTCAAGAGGCTTCCGAAGTCGGCGGAAACACGGAGCATGTCCATTTCGGCGCTGCCGATATTTGCATAAAGCAGAATCGGATCCTTGCGGCCGGCAGCCTCCAAAGCGCTTGCCATGGCGCGCACGCCATAGACCATGTCCTTGCCCGTATAGCAGAAGATGCTGTTTGCTGCGACAGAAGTGGGATTGGCGGCAAAGGCGGCCACATCCACAGCATCCTTGAACGTCACAATGTTTGCACCGTCGTTCAAACTTCCCAAAGAAAATTCCGGAGCGCGGCGTTTATTCTTCACGCTGGCGGCATCACACATCACGCCGACCTTCACCATATTCGAACCGCCGATTTCCACACCGGCAAGCGTCGCAACCGTCGATTCACGACGTGCATAATGGTACGGGTCCTTCTTGAAAACCGGGACTTCGAACTTAGGCGCATCAGCCTTGAGTTCGCAAGCCTTGATCAAATCCTGGGCGACCGGGACTTCCGCCACCGGATCTTCCGTCAGGGAAACGCGAATCGTATCGGCAAGGCCATCCAAGAGGAGCGCACCGATACCTGCAGCAGACTTGAGGCGGCCATCGGCGCCGGCACCCGCTTCCGTAACGCCCACGTGGAACGGATACGGCTTGAAGCCTTCCTGCTTGATGCGGGCGGCGAGCATGCGGTAAGCGGCAATCGCCACGCGCGGGTTCGAAGACTTGAGGGAGAGGACCACCTGGTCGAAATGTTCGGCTTCGCAAACAGCCAAGTATTCGATGGCGCTTTCCACCATGCCTTCCACGGTGTCGCCGTAGCGGTAAATCATGCGGGCAGAGAGGGAGCCGTGGTTCACGCCGATGCGAATGGCGCGACCGAGGCGCTTCGCCTCCTGCACAAACGGAGTAAACTGTTCAAAGACCTTCTCGCGGCCTTCGTCGAACATCTTGTCGGTCTGGTTTTCGAGAGTGAGGATGCCCGTATCCACGAAGTTCCCCGGATTGATGCGGACCTTTTCGACCCACTTGAGGGCTTCGAAGGCGGCCTTCGGCTGGAAGTGGATGTCAGCGGAAACAGGAACCATGCAACCGGCACCACGAACGCGCTTCATGACCTCTTCAAGGCCTGCGGCATCGGCGAAAGTCGGGGCGGTAATGCGGACAAGGCCGCAACCTGCGGCAGCCAAAGCCAAAGTCTGGCGGACGGTTTCGTCCACGTCCTTCGGCTTCGTGGTCGTCATGGACTGAACTAAAATGGGGGCGTTCCCCCCGATCAAGGCCGTACCTACGCGGACCTGTACAGTTTCCCTGCGGACTGCCTTGAAGCGGTCGGCAACATACGGGAATTCATTAAAATTTTGCATGGCCTAAATTTACAAAAATAGACAAACAATAAAAGGAAAAATCAATCAAACAAGAGCATTTCGATAATATTCTTCCAACTTTACCCGAGCATCGACAAAATAAGTTTCCAAACTAGGGTCGAAATTCCGTCCCATGTCGGCCCTAATTTTTCTAAATGCCAAATCAAGCCTTTCCTGCCCCTTATAACTTCTCTTGCTGACAAGCGCATCATAGACATCGGCAACGGCCATCACACGAGCTTCAAACGGAATCGCGGTACCTGAAATTCCAGTCGGGTAGCCGCTTCCATCCCAACGTTCGTGATGATAGCAAGCGACGTTTCGCGCAATTTTTATAAAAATTGGCGATTCAATTCCCGTAAGCAAATGCTCAACGATAACAGCCCCTTTTTCAGCATGAGACTTCATCGCTTCGTACTCCTCAGGCATAAAACGCCCCTGTTTACGCAAAATACGATCATCAACAGCAATTTTCCCCAAATCGTGCATCGGAGCAGAGGCTACTAACGCATTGTAAAATTCCTCTGAATAACCAAGCGAAGAATCCTTTCTAAGTTCATCAACAATTATCGCCACCGCAGCACTAGAACGCTTAATGTGGCCCCCCGTATTCGCATCGCGCCCTTCAACCATGCTTGCCATACCAACAATCATTTGCTCCTGGATGGCGTGCACATAATTTTCATTAGACTTCACCAAATTTTCAAGTTTGGAATTTTGCATATCCAAATGTTCAATATAGCGTTTGAGAATCGTCTCATCCTCGATTCTGAAAAGGAACAATTTTGTGGTACAGCCGCGCTTCACGAATTTTAGCGAAGACTTGTAAAAACGTTCAGAATAAGAAAAATGATAGGATTTTTCTTCCCTATTTTCGACGATATTATTTATCCATTCAAAAAAGACTTTTGATATTTCACATTTCGCAGGAATGGCATGGTCTATCCTAAATTTTTTCAATTCAGGGAAATAGTCAATGGCAATGTCATTGCAGCCCAAATAATTTCCACGCGGAGAAAAAGCGACAAAGGCGCATTCGTTCTCGGCAATCAAGGCCTCCAGAACGTTGTTTGAAATATCATACATACGCATTGAAAAGTAAACTTTAAATAAAATGAGTTCGCTAATTACATACACAAGTGGCATGACCAAGGTATCGCTCCCCAACCCCCTAGAAATAAAGAAAGAAGCTATGGAAACAACATTCAAGAGCGCCAGCGCAAACAAAGTTTCATAACTGATATGTCGCTTGGTCTTGGCCGCATACAGCACAACAATGGTACTCAACACGACAAAGCAGACAAGGAGGCCGTTCCACAAAGCGTGACCAAATCCGAAAACAGCATTGTAGCAAGCAGCCCCATAAACGGTGGTATATTCCATGGATTTATAAAAGATATCACTCAATCCAACCGTACATGACAAGGCGAATACACCAAGCGAAGCCAACACAAGTAAAATTTTACCCCATAACGGGAAATTAAACTTGCACATTTGCAAAGCGAGAAATAATTCAAATAATGGCAAAAAGCATGCAGCCAGGTAGCACAACTTATTCGCCACCATGACACCTTCCAATGTCGAAGAAATCGCCATCAGCAGATATCCAAAATTTCCTATGACAATAAAGCAAAAAATGGCTACAAAATACAGTGGAATCCGCTTTTGAAAAAAGAAATTCAAAAGCAGGCCAAGATTAGCCACCGATAAGACGCACATTACGACAAAATAAGTAAGCATCATGCACCCCAATCAATGATCTACAGTCATATAGTATTGCTTCAACTGTTCACTACATTGCGTAAAATACTTCAGCATGAACGGATCAAACTGCGTTCCCATTCCAGACACAATAATCTTGTAGGCATCTTCAAAAGCAAGCCTATCCTTGTAGCAGCGACGACTCACTAGCGCATCATAAACGTCTGCAACAGACATGACACGCGCTTCCAGCGGAATATCTTCACCAGCCAACCCCTTGGGATACCCTCTCCCATCCCAGCGCTCATGATGATAATAAGCCACATTTTTTGTCAACTGGACAAAATATGGATCTTCCATACCCGTAAGCAAGTTTTCAATCACAAAGGCGCCCTTTTCGGAATGCGTCTTCATTTCAGCAAATTCCTCGTCAGTGAACTTTCCGGGCTTGCGAAGCACTCTGTCATCTATAGCGATTTTTCCGATATCATGCATTGGAGTAGCAGTAACCAAAGCATCATAGAATCTGTCAGATAACTTTAGGGAGGCATCCGAGCGCATTTCACGCACAAGAATCTTGATTACTTCACTTGTACGCTTGATATGGCCGCCCGTGTTTCCATCGCGACTATCCACCATCAAGGCCATGCCCATAATCATCTGCTTTTGAATCGCCTGGGTCACATTCCTATTTTTCTCAAGCATTTTTTGCAGCATGGAATTGTTCTTGCCGACCGTTTCAATGTACAAGCGGACTTCAGTCTCGTCTTCAATTTTAAAAAGGAATAGAGTCTTGCGCTTAACCGGTGAAGTCCGCAGAACAGAGCTTTTGAAACGTTTTTCGGCATAACCAAAATGGAACGACTTCAAGGAGTCATTGGATTTGAGTTCTTCCAACCGGTAATTAAGCTGTATTCCGATTTTCGAATTGGAATCCAAGTGACTACCGACACGATTCTTCTTGATTTCCGGGAAAAATTTTTCAGCAATAGAATTACAGCCGAGATACACTCCCTTCGGCGAAAAGGAAATATAAGCGCAAGTGTTTTCATCTTCCATGGATTCATAGACGCTACTTGCGATGTCATACCATTTCACATTCGAACAAATATAGAGCATAAGCCACTGGTTTACCACATAGACAATCGGCATGACAAGCGTATCGCATTCCAACAGCCTCGACAGGAGAAACGATGACAAAGTCACCATTTCCGTCATGAACATCGCAAAAATATTCTTGATAGATACAGACAAACGCAACGCATAAATGATTAGAATCGTATCAAGAACTCCTGACGACATGACAACGGCATTAAAAATGTTATGCCCCCAGCCGAAAGTCGCCTCGTAGTTTCCTACGCCACGCGTCACTACAAAATTAAAGGTTTCATAATAAATAGGTGAAAAACCGACTGTCATCACCAAGCCGAGAACAATGCAGCAAAATGAAATCAGAATTAGCCGAATCCACCAGGCTATTTTTACCCCGCAAACATCGACAAGGGCAAGAAACATGAAAATCGGAACGAACGAAGCTCCAATATAGTTGATCTTATTGGCAACATTTGCTCCTTCAGTCGATTCGGAAAAACCAAGAAGCCAATGTCCAAAACAAGACACGACCATGACTATAAAAACGAGGAAAATGAAAATATTCGACTGTTTACGGAAAAAGAACATATAGATAGCGAGGTTCACTACCGTAAGCGTAAACATTAATGTCAAATAAAACAATCCCATTGAGCCAAATCGATTTACAAAAATTTACATTTTCATATCTAAAACATACTTTTTTATTACATAAAAATCAAGAGACGACAGTCAAAAAGAGAATGAAAATTTTCGCAAACAATATTAAAGAGACTATTCCTATACAAAACACTCTCTTCATCCAGCCCCCATCGCATCGCTCCAAGGCAACAGAAGCTACAGAATCCCAAAGAGACTTCCTTGGTTATCAGCAACACGTTGGTAAAAAAACTAAAAAAGCGAACTACAAGCTATGCAATAGTGTCGCGAATGACAAGGCTTGCAAGAGCAAGACCGAAAGCGGCAGTCACCGGCATAGCGCTCCCCAAGATGGACGCCTTGCGACTGTTTCCATGGACTTCCTCCTCCGAAGAAGAAGGCGCCTCTGACGAAACAGAAGTTTCCTCGCTGTAGACGGCCATAAAGTCGCCGGTAAAACCGCGCTTGCGAAGACCGTTCCGAACCAGTTTTCCAAGTGGGCAGCCCTTCGTCTTCCAGATGCTCGCCGTACGCACAAGCGTCGGATCGAGTTTACCAGCGGCCCCGAGACTACAGAAAACCCAGCATCCAGCCTCGGCTGCTGTTGCGAGAAGATCTATCTTGTGCGCAAGACTGTCTATCGCATCGACAACGACATCGAAATTCTTAAAGTCAAAGCGCGCGCGATCATCCATGGAGTATAGCGCCTGTACCGGCGTAATTTTTGCATCCGGATTGATATCAGCAAAACGTTCGGCAAGCACATCCACCTTCGGACGACCGATTGTCGAGACGAATGCAGGCAGTTGCCTGTTGATGTTACTTTCGGCAACACAGTCGCTATCGACAAGAGTCAAGTCGGCGGCACCGCTCCGCACAAGGCACTCGGCGCAAACGCTCCCGACACCACCCACGCCGAAAACAGCAATGCGGAGCCCGGCAAGCTTCCTCAAAGCAGATTCCCCAACAAGACGCTCCATTCGGCTCAAGCGATTATTCATTTGCCAACCTGATCGACGACTTCATTTGCATAAAGCGCTTCGTACTGCGGACGGCAACTGACAAAATATTTTCTCAGTTGCGGATCAAAATACGAGCCCATGGAATTTAAGATGATTTCATACGCAGCAGAACTAGACTGTCGCTCCTTGTAGCAGCGGCAGCTCATCAACGCATCGTAGACATCGGCAATTGCCATCACCCGCGCTTCAAACGGAATGGCTTCGCCCGCAAGTCCCTTCGGATAGCCGCTACCATCCCAGCGTTCATGGTGGAAACAAGCCATATTCTTCGCGATTTTGATAAAATTCGGATCCTCTACCTCGGAAAGGAGATTCTGGACAATAGCGGCCCCTTTCTCGGCATGAGACTTCATCTTCTCGAATTCATCGCTATCAAATTTTCCCGGTTTGCGAAGGATTTTGTCATCAATGGCAATTTTTCCCAAATCGTGCATCGGAGCCGCAGCGACTAGAGCATTATAAAAGGACTTGTCGTAATTCAGCATCACATCATCCTGCATCTTGTTTACAAGAATCGATACAAGTTGACTCGTACGACGAATATGCCCACCTGTTCCCACATCGCGATTTTCCACCATCTTAGCCATGCCAACGATGATTTTTTCCTGAATCGCACGAATATGCTCCATATTGCTCTTGAGAACCCCACGAAGTTTCGTATTATCCATGTCCAAGCGCCTGATATAACGCTGAATTTTAGTTTCATCCTCGATGCGGATTAAAAAGAGGACCTTTTTCCCGCTACAATGTACTTTCCGAACATCGGCCTTGTAGTAGCAGTTCTTGAACATGAACCGAAAAACACCACTCGGATCCTTTTTTGAAAATCCCTTTATCCAGCGCACAAGAATCTTGCCGATTTTGCCTTCAAGATGCAGCGGCTGATCCACGCGATACGCATCCAGTTCGGGGAAATGCCGTTTCGCAATCTCGTTACAGCCTAGATAAAGCCCCTTCGAGGAAAAAACGACATAAGCATAGACGTTGTCACTTTCCAAGGCCTCCAGAACGGAATTCGAAATATCATACATTTTGACTTGTAGACAAATGTAAATCAGGAAGACCTCGTCAATAATATAAATCAGAGGCATCAGAAGCGCATCACGATTCACCCACCGCGCAATCACAAAGGAAATAATCGAAAAGGCAGACAGGAGCACCATGAGATACAGTTTTTTGTAACTCACATTGTTCTTGCTAGCGGCGGCATAAACCAGAGCCGCGCAATCGGCGAGAAGAAAACCCACAAGCAACACATTCCACAAAAAATGAGTTTTCCCGTAAACAGGGAGATAGCCTCCGACCCCGTCAACAGAAATAAATTCTATGGATTCATAATAAATGTCACTAAAGCCGATTGTGCAGGACAAAGCAAAAATAGTGGCACAAAAGCCTCCCAGAAGACACATCCCCCATACCGGCATACGAACATTGCATACATGCAGAATATAAAAGAACATGAACAAAGGCAAGAAGCATGAGCCAAAATAACAGACTTTATTCGCAGTAATGACTCCATCTAAAGTAGTCGAAAGAGCTACAAACAAGTGGCCAAAACAAGCGACCGTTATAAAAAAGAAGATGGCGGAAACATACACATTAAGCCGCTTTCTCGTCACAAAGGAAAGCACACACAAGTTAGCTACCGCTAAGACACACATGGCTATCAAATAGTACAGCATCATTATCTTAACCCAGCCTCAATATCATCTATCCATCGACCTGTAAAATTCAACCAGCATATCCCGAGACTCTTCGTAGTATTTTTTCAGATTCGGATCAAAATGAATCCCCATGGAAGCCGAAATAATTTGGTCTGCATCTTCAAAGGACATCTGCCGCTTGTAGCATCGTTTGCTCACCAGAGCGTCATAGACATCGGCGACAGCCATGATTCTTGACTCCAGCGGAATCTCCTCTTTTTTCAGGCCCATCGGATATCCGTTTCCGTCCCAGCGTTCATGATGATACAAAGCGACATTTTTCGCCATCTGCACAAAATACGGGTCCTCAAGTCCTGTAAGCAGATTTTCGACTATGGCGGCGCCCTTTTCTGCATGAGATTTCATGATATTGTACTCATCCAAAGAAAAGCGACCGGGCTTGCGAAGAATTTGATCGTCGATAGCGACCTTTCCCAAATCATGCATCGAGGCGACAGAAATCAGCACATCGTAAAATTGATCCGGGACCTGAAGAGCTTTCTCCTCGCGCATCTTCGAGACAAGAATTTTCACGACACCACTAGTCCTCTTCATGTGTCCACCCGTATTGTCATCGCGGTTTTCGACCATTTCAGCCATACACAGGACAATTTGTTCCTTCAAGGACTTCATCTTGTTCGTATTCTTGGAAACGGCTTCAAGCAGTTTGGCATTACTTTCATCAAGAGTTTCCACATAATGACAAATTTCAGTATCATCAACAATCTTGAACAGATAGAGCCATTCACCATGAACAGGTCGCAGAGCCTTGACATTGCACTTGTAGTGCTTGTCCGCATAATCAAAATTAAAGCAATCCTCGAAACCATCCAAATGCTCTTTATTCTTAAGTTTCCTCAACCACGGGTTGAAGAGCGACCCCATTTCGGAGGATTCTTTCAACGATCCATCGATTCGACAAGACTTCAAGGAAGGGAAGAAACGTTCGGCAATATCATTGCATCCAAGATAAAGACCGTACGCGGAGAACGAGACATAGGCACAGTCGTTGTTCGCCTCAAGCGCTTCTAGAACGCTATAGGAAATGTCATACCACTTGACCGTTGAGCAAATATGGAGAATCAAAATTTGATCCAAGACATAGACCAAGGGCATCACGATGGTATCGCAATCATAAGTGCGCGAAACAACAAAGGAAACTATGGATATCACTTCGAGGAGCGCCATCAACTTGATGTTCTGGAAGGAAACCTCCTTGCTCTTGACCGCGGCGTAACAGATGACCAGGAAATCAGCCACCACATAGGCAACAAGCATGATGTTGAAAAGATTGTGCGCCCATCCGAACGAAGCTTCGTAATTTCCAATTCCATAACGAGTCACATAACCGACCGATGTATAGTAGACATCGCTGTAGCCCACACTCATGGCCGCACAGCAGAGAAGCACGCTGCACACAACAAGAATCGTTTTCATCGGAATAGTCATGTGAATCTTGCATATTTTTAAAAGCGTAAAAAGCATGAACAAGGGCAGAAACGATGCGCCCAAATAATTCACCTTGTTGGCAATAACGGCACCTTCAACAGACTGCGACAGTCCAAGAAGCAAATGACCAAAATTAGCCACAACAACGGCTACAAAAAGATAGAAGATATAATTGTTCTGTTGCTTTCTATACCAGACGGTCAAATAGACAAGATTGCCGACAGATAAGATAAACAGCAGAATCAGGTAGACTATACCCATATCCAATCCCGTCAAAATACAAAATACAAACCCATAGCTTTTAAGAAAACTAACATATTTCTTACGAGAAAAAAGGATTTACATTCAAAAACATACCGCAAAAACGGTAAAAAAAAGAAAAAACCCCGCACACGCAAGTGAACGGGGTAAAATCTCTCGTAAAAAAGAAATTATTACTTAGCAGCAGCCGGAGCAGCGGCAGCGGCCGGAGCGGCAGCCTCAGCAGCGTCCTTCTTCTTGGACTTGGAAGAAATCGTAAAGATAACGGTACGCGGACCGGAAGCCAAAGCAACACCCTCAGGGAGCTTGAAATCCTTGGCATAGAAGGTCACGTTCGTTTCGAAATTGGAAATATCCAATTCGAGGATAGTCGGGATGCAGGCCGGCTTAGAGGCGAGCATGAGGTAACGAGTTTCCTGAGAGAAGAGGCCACCCTGAGTCTTGACACCAATCGGAAGACCGGAAAGCTTCACCGGAACACGAACCTTGACACTGGAATCTTCAGCAATCTTGAGGAAGTCAATGTGAGTAATGCGCTGAGAGATAGCGTCCTTCTGGAAGGTGTAGACGACAGCCGGATTGCCAGCCTTGCCATCGATTTCCAAGTCAAGAAGCGTATAACGCTTACCCGGAGCAAGAACCTTACGAAGGTCAGCTTCGCTGACGGTGATGTTCATTGCTTCCATACCCTTACCATAATAGACGGCCGGAATCTGACCAGCCTTGCGCAAACGAGCGTTATCGCGGTTTGCAACTACCACTCTCGAGGTTGCCTTGAGCGTTGTGAGTTCCATTTTATTAATCTCCATTAGATAAAAAAAATTCATTGGGGTAGCTGGACTCGAACCAACGAATAACGGAATCAAAATCCGTTGTCTTACCACTTGACGATACCCCAATGGTGCGACAAAGATAGTAAATAGATTAGCTTTTGCAAAGGCAGGATTCATAAAAAATTAAAAAAAAATCTGATTTAAGCAAGAAAAAAGGGGAATAAGGAAACGAAATTAGGGAACAATGAACAATGAACAATGAACAATGAACAATTTTAGCAGCCAGAAATGCGCATGGCAGGATTTAGTGGCTAGGATCTAGGATTTAGTTTTGCCACTGGAAATGCGTTTTGCGAATGCGAGATGCGGAATGAATTAACAATTAACACAAATGCGTAAGGCGAGAGCAGCGCGAATGCTTGCATTCGCATTGCCGAGCCTAGCATTTGGCACAAGAGCGTAGCGAC
>JAZLIJ010000051.1:0-4364 GCA_045617325.1 Fibrobacter sp. | reverse complement strand
GGACACCTGTCCTCGCGCCTGTCCTCGCTTGACGGGGATGACGGGGATGACCGAGGCCAGCATTGAACGCCTACGGCGTTCGCAGCTGCGGTTATGAAATATCAAAATGCCAGCATTTTGCTGCTTCATAACCTTGCGTGCTTTTGGCACAAGAGCGAAGCGATTGTGCCATGAAAAATGAAGGATGACTCATAATTTGCATTTTAATGCAAAAAAATGTCTACATATCTATAACAAATTCTTCTAATGTAACGCGGCCTTCCATCAACATTTGGCAGCTGTACTCAGCAAATTCCTTGGCTTCTTCTGGTGAAGGACGTCCTTCGGATTCAGCCCATATATCGTCACCTGTAACTCGATCGCTTTCACAAACAACATTTTCATCATCATCACGCAGCAAGTCGCAGACATTCTTCGCATGGTCACCAAATAGCCCAGCAAAATCATATTCCTCGCCGACCTTATCCTTCTCAAAGGTAGCGTATGCGACCATGGACCAGTTGCTATAGACTACAGCCGCAGAAAGCACATTGCCCTTGAGCGAGATTTCACATTTTTCAGGAAGTCCCTCTGTAGACGTATTTCCCCCATATCCGCCTTCATCTCCGCCCTCAAATTCGCCTTCATCGGAATATTCTCCACGATTCCACTGATTCTCGTAAGACTCGCACGATTCCGTGAAATCAATAATCGTCTCTCCCATGACATCATAACTATAATCGTCTCGGAGATTGAAAGAATGCCCCATCGAGAAACGACCATTGCCGCACTGGATGTCCTCGGCTCCCTTCTCCCTAGCCGATTCTTCGTACTCAAGGCACATTTCCTTCATCTGCCAGGTGTTCAAGTCGAAATAAGTCTCCTCATAATATTCGTAGTAAGCTCCCTCCTCACGACGTTCCAATTTACGGACCAAACCTTTATACTTAGGGATATTGAGATTCATTTTCACCCAAGATTCACCCTGGGACACTTCGCAATAGAAATTCGGATCCCCATGGTATGTTTCATTCTTTGGGGTTTCCGGTGTATTGTCATCGCCACCAGACGTAGAACTGTCACAGGCAACGACAAGGGCTAAAGCAGAAACGAGGGAGGCAAAAGAGCCAAAACGAGAAATTTTCATGGTAACTCCAATTGTTTTATGACAAAATATACCTATTTAAGACATCGTAGATAACTTCATGTTCAAAATAAGGGACTCTGTTGTTTAAGGAGTCGCCAAACATCCCAAAAGCCGATTTGAAATTTCCTAGTCACATTTCAGAGCAACAGCAACAAAGTAAAACGATAGGATTAAAACGAAGAAAAAAAAATTTAAGGCAACATTTTACGCCCACACACAGTCCATATATTCCAACTTGGAGTATCATGTTTCTTTTTTTTAGCTTTTTTTTGTGTTTTTAGCGTAAAACAGCCACAACAACTTCAAAATTTAGATAAATTGACATTGATGGATAAAGTCAATTTGACAACAAACCAAGAACACATCATTGATGTTCTTATGCGAAAAAATCCCGAGCTTGACAAAGGGATTCTTGAAGTCGCTGTAGCGTTTATCGCCTCAGCGCATGAAGGACAATACCGCAAGAGCGGCATGCCCTATACAGAGCACCCATACGAAGTAGCGAAAATTCTTGCAGACTTAAAACAGGACCAGGCGACAGTCCTAGCAGGTTTATTGCACGACGTGGTTGAGGACACTCCCCACACGCTTAAGGAAATTTCGGAAAAATTCGGCGAAGACACCGCTTTCATGGTAGACGCAGTTACCAAGATAACAGCAGTCCAGGAAGCGAACAAGACGGCGCAGAAAGCAGGCACCTACAAGAAACTCATCGCCGCCATGGCCAAGGACCCACGCGTCATCATGATCAAAATCGCAGACCGCATCCACAACATGCGCACCATGCGATACATGAAGCCGGAAAAGCGAAAGCTGATTGCACAGGAAACACTCGACATCTACGTCCCTCTCACCCACCGTTTCGGTCTCTACAAGCTGAAGACGGAACTGGAAGACCTGAGCTTCAAGTACGTAAATCCAGACGAATACCAGAAACTGGTGAACGCCCTTATCGAAAACAAGGAAAAGAGAGAAAAGTACGTCCAGTCCGTCATTGGACCTTTGCAAATCAAGATGGCGCTTGAAGACTTTGACTGCGCCATTCAGGGACGCACCAAGAACATCTACAGTATCTATAACAAGATGATCAACCGCGGATGCCAATTCGAGGACATCTTCGACATCTTCGCCATCCGCATCATCGTCGACAGCATCCCGGAATGCTACTTGGCTTTAGGCTACGTCCACAACCTGTGGACTCCGCTGCAAAGTCGCTTCAAGGATTACATCGCAACCCCGAAGCCGAACCTCTACCAGAGCATCCATACAACCGTCATCGGGCCCGAGAACAAGATGGTCGAAGTGCAAATTCGCACCAAGGACATGGACCTTACTGCCGAAAAGGGATTCGCCGCCCACTGGGCGTACAAGCTTGAGACGCAGCACGAAGGCGAGGAACTCGCGTGGCTCGATCACATGGTCAAGCTGCAGGCAGAGATTTCGGACAGCAAGGAATACCTCGACTTTTTGAAGGTGGACCTGAAACCCGAAGGGATGACCGTTTTTACCCCCAAGGGAAACTCCATCGACTTGCCGGAAAATTCCATCGTTCTGGACTTCGCATTTGCGGTCCACACGGAACTCGGCCTGCACTGCATCGGCGCCCGCATCAACGACAAGGTCGTGAGCCTAGACGAACCGGTGCCACATGGAGCGACCATCCAGATTCTTAAAAGTCCGAACCAGGAACCCAGCCCCGAATGGCTGGACATGGTGAAGACCATCAAGGCGAAGCAAGAACTGCGCAAATGGATGAAGACAAGCATCATCCAGCAGGCTCAAAGCCTCGGCAAGGAGATTTGGACACGCGAACTCCGCATCATGAAAATTGAAAAGGATAAGCGTCCCTCCGAAGACAGCATCAACAAGTACTTCGGAACATTCAGTCTCCACGACTTTTTTGAGCGCATAGGACAAGGCGAACTGCCACTCCAGGACATCCACCGATTCTTAAACGGAGGCAAGGACACCCCAAAGGAAAACACCTCGGCCCTCCGCTTCTTCCCCACTTTCGGAAAAGACAAGAAGAGTACGCATCGCAACGACATGCCTTTGATGATTGGACAGGAAACAAGCTTGCTCATCCACTTTGCCACATGCTGCGGTCCAGTGCCTGGAGACAACATCATCGGCGTGATGCGTCCACAAATCGGCATCGAAGTGCACAAGAACAACTGTCCATGCCTAAAGGATTTTCCGCAGGACCAGCAGCTTCCTGTCGATTGGAGTCCGGATGTTTCAAAACCATTCACAACACACTTGACAATCGATACAGACAACCGCAAGAACATCACGCTCGACATTCTGCAGGAACTCAAGAATGCCAATTTGATTCTTGATCGCATGAGTGTCGCTAGCGCCCAGTACTCCGGAAGAATCCGCATGACATTCAAGGCATTCCGCAAGGAACAGGTGGACACAATTATCAACAAAATAAAGCTGGTCAGCGGTGTAAGGAGTGTTGAAAAGAAATGATAACGAAACTTCAACAGTGCAACCATACGCAAAAGAACCGCGCCTTCAACTGCCGCATGCGCAACCGCTATTACGAGGAAGTCTACTACGCATTCCGTTCACTGATTCCAAATGAATTATCCGACAAAAGCGGAGAAACGACAGAAGCCGACGTCTCATGGTACCAGCACCTGAGCAAGGAAATCAAGCGCTACGAACGGCTGCTGATAACGTGCCTCGAATACGGCCAGGCGGCTATTTTCTACGGAAAAGCGGAATACTCGTCGCTCTATTCCAAGGACAAGCGCTGGGGTATTCTGCAAGAGGAAATCTTCCTAGTCCACTTTCTACAGGAACTTCTTTCGACAACCCGCTACGTCATTGCGCGCATCGAGACCGACCATGTGCTGCAACAGTGGAGCACCTCCATGCAGGGGATGAAATCAAGCCCCGTGACATCGGGCTTCGTGAGCGAAATTCAGAAGAAGCTGGATACTTTGAACGCAAGCACGATTGACGAATTCAAGGATCTGTTGAAGCACGTTCTTGAAAGATTCCAGATTGGCAATACGCTTTTCGGCACCATCCAGGAATTGCAGAATTTCTACTAAACTGGTGGTTAGTGATTAGTGGTTTGTAAGCAGGGGGAATTAACAATTAACAATTAACAATTAACACAAATGCGTAAGGCGAGAGTCGCGGCCGTGCTTGCACGGACATGACCGAGCCTAGCATTTGGCACAAGAGCGAAGCGATTGTGCAATTAACACAAATGCGTAAGGCG
>JAZLIJ010000050.1:0-1088 GCA_045617325.1 Fibrobacter sp. | reverse complement strand
GACTTGCCTTCGCGGCGGTCGGCGATTACACCCGCGTCCTTGAGGATGGAAAGGTGGCGGCTGATGGTCGGGAACTTGTCGCCCACGGCCTCGACGAACTCACAGACGCAATGCTCCCCTGTCGTCAGCTGTTCGACGATCCAGAGGCGCGTCGGATGTCCGGGCGCCTTGAAGAACTCCGCGTTCCGTTCGTTGTCTTTGCGATTGAATTTCATATGGCTGATGCACCTTGAACATTTAGCATTATAGCAAAATGAGAGTGTCGATGTCAATTGGGGGTCTATGCACAATCAATAAGAAGTGCGAGATCACTCCATATTTCTCATCGGCCTAAAATGAAAATAGGAAAGGTTCGCTTTCCTTTCTGTAGGTGTCGATTGGATTGAGTCGCGCTCAAATTCATACGGTTTGAAGCGAAAAATTAGGTGTTATGGAAAACCAGATGAAGAGCAAAAAACGAACGCGCCCCTAAAATAGGAAGCGGATTTCCCTATTTTTGCGCGTTCCGTTTTTCTTTCGCCACCTCCACCATCCTTTTTTAGGACGTCTGATGACGTCCTAATTTTTATTGCTCTATAAATTGCGAGATAACCGCACGGTTTTTGCTATATTTGTAAGTTTGTCGATTTCGGACGCGCCTTCCTTTTTTCTTCCGTCAGCTGATTTTTTCTGCGTTCTGGTCCCTATTTTGGGGCGTTTCCTATATTAGTCCGAAACGAAGTCCGAAAATTTTCGGACTTCATCGCACCTCTGATTTTATTGGGCGAAAACAAAGATAGTCCGAAAAACACCCCTTTTTTGGACGGCATTCCGTTTAGGGTTCAGCAGGTGTCATGCTGGGCAAAATAGGTGTAGAAACTATTACGATTCACGCCCAAAGTGTGCTTCTACATGGCTCGGACATAAGTTCGACTCGCATCAATTTGCCATTGTGAAATTATAAAGAATATGTTATAATGCGCGCAACAAACATCAAGCGAGAAATCGAATTCGGACGAGTAGAAAATGAGTGGACATCATCCATGGTCAGAACTTATGTCTGAAATGCCAGCTGAACGGCGCAAGCGTATCAAAGAAGGTGCTGATGC
>JAZLIJ010000049.1:0-8879 GCA_045617325.1 Fibrobacter sp. | reverse complement strand
CCACGATGATGATGACGATGACGAGGACCACAGCCATTGCGACCATGAGCACGGCATTTGCCACTGCGGGCATCACCACGACAAGGACCATCCGCACGGCGATGAATATGGCATCAGCACGTTCGTTTACGAAAGCCACCGTCCGCTCAACCGCAAAAAATTCGAAGCCTTCCTCGACGACTATCCGAGCAGCGTCATCCGCACCAAGGGACTCCTTTGGTTCAGCGACGAACGCAGCGAAAGCTACCTGTTCGAACAGGCAGGCAAGCAGGCAAGCGCCCAGAATTTCGGCCGCTGGTTCGCCGCCGAAAGCGAGGCTACACAGCGACGCATTCTCGAAGAAAATCCGCAGCTGCAGAAGATTTGGGACGAAAAGTACGGTGACCGCATCGTGCGTCTCGTCTTCATCGGCCAGCACATGGAAAAGAAGGAAATCATCGCAGTGATGAAAGACTGCCTTGACGACTAAATCCATTCCAAAGGAGTTCTTGAATCCAGCAAGGAAAACGACAGCCTTTCCGTCAACCTGAACGGCAGCCTCGATTCATCGACAACTGGTGAATTCGAGGAATTTATCAAAGCCGAAGTCAATGACGCAGTGAAGGCATTAACATTCGATTTTTCCAACGTGGACTACATTTCGTCAAAGGGGATCCGAATTCTCGTTGCCGCCTACAAAAAAAGACCGGTCGCCTAGCAACCATTGCGAACGCGAACACCCCGTCAAAGAAATCATGCGCCTTTCCGGACTCATGAAAGTATTCAACATTGTTTAAAGCGTTCTAGCAGTAATTTTCAATAAGGTAAGCATTTGAGTGCTTGCCTTTTTTATATAACGCCAAGCCAAAATCCCTCCGCAAAAGACTCTTCAAATTTCCGAAATGGTTTGCGTTGAAGTATTTTGAAACGTGAAAAAAAGGCTGAATCAAAGCGATAGCGAAAGACATGTTTAAGGTTCCGTTTCTATATATCCCTCCTGGTCATAGCCGCGATGGTATTTTCGAATCAGTTTCGCAAGTTTCTCGACACGTGAATCCAGCAATTCCATTTTTTCAAATCGTTCAATTTGATTGTCATAACGTTCCTTGGAACCATTGGCGGTTCGCTCCTCCGCATCGAGCGGAATGAAGAAACTCGCACGTTCGCCTAAATGGGCATAGAATTCGCTTTGGTAAATATGAATGCCTGCGAGGTCCAAGTCGCCAAAATGAACATAGCGGTTGGGAATATTTTTCAGCCACTTTACAAGATCCCCAGATTGCGGATATCTAGAAACAAAGAGCAGCGGAGCATTCTCAGAAACTTCCCTGAAAAGTTTTTTCTGGCGGCTTACGAAATGGAAATTTTCCATGTTTTCGATGCCCACAACAATTGCATCTTTTGGAGGAATAAAGTTTTCATAATCGGCGATAAAAACGAAACTGCCGCTCGGCGGATTTACAACAAACGGAATTCCATTCAATTTGCATTCAACAGGTTCGTAGCTATTTGCGAGGAATCCCTTGCAGCTTCTGGTTTTTACAAGTTTTGAGTTGCCGGTCAACGAAGCTTGAAACGCTCGATGTTCCAATTCGAAATCCACAGGAGCCCCTTCACGAAGTTTCAACAGCTTCAAAGTTTCCTCAAGATTTCTAAAGCGGTCGTCGTAAGTTGACAAAAAATTTCGCAGAGAATTTTTATCAGACGCAGAATAGATGAAGCCACGACCGCAGGGAATCGGAATAAGAAGTCCCTCTTTCAGAAGATCCTGAAACAAAGTTCCCTTGCATTCACTGGACTTTAGCACTTCCCCAGAGACAAGCGCAATCAGTTTTCGCAGTAAAGATTCAGTAATCACCTGGGACAATTTTCCACCTTCGTCATGAGCTTACGAACAACAGTTTCAGATTTACTGTTCTTTTCCAGCAAGTACGTGTAACGATATTCAGACACACTCTGCGTCGTCGGAGAACCATTCACCAGATAGATGTTTCTGGAATTTGCAAACTGCAAAATGCCATTCGCATTCTTCGGATGCAAGCGGCCAATTTCATCCATCATGCAATGGAGCTTGAAATCGCCGAACTTGCGAGACACCTGCGTCTTGAACACGTTAATCAGCATAATATTCACCATGGCTTTCACAAGAATATCGGTGCCTTCGGAACCCACGTTTGCAATCTTGTCAATCCAGCCGGTATCGTTGTCATTCTCCTGCACACGGAACTGGAGCTTGAAAGCGTCGGAAAGTTTCAAACTGTTTCGGGTCGGTTCATCGTTCAAGGCTTTCACAAATTGCAACAGCAGATTGACAACTTCCCTATTGACGCTTTCCGTGTCGCCATCGCTGAACAGGGTGAGTTCACCCATGCGGTACTGATTTTCCGCATGAAATTTCTGCATGCGCAAAAGCAACCGCATCAGCTGATCTTCAGATTTCTCCATCCGCAAGGAGATGCTTTTGATGACGCCAGCAAAATTCTTTTCGACAAAGTCGCGATTGACTCCATGAATCACCTTTTCAACTTCAGCCTTTTGACCGACAACAAAGCCGACTTCCGTCGCGACACGCTTCAAAATATCGGTATATCGTCCGCTGGTTCTGTCGCGGTAATCGTTGATTTTTTCATTCATCAGGAAATCGTTCAAATTTTCGGCAAAAGCCATGTAGTCGGAATCAACATTCAATTCATCGCGGAACTTGAAGGTATTCCTGCTCGAAAATCTACTGCGGAATTTATCCACGGCCACTCGCAAATCCTTTTGACGCCTGTCGCTCTCGTAGACATTATTGCGCAGCTCTTCGATGATTTCGTGGCAATTCTTTGTGCATGGGGATTCGCCTGCATCGGGAAGCATTTCAGGACAAATGCTTAAAGTCTTGAACTGATCCGTTTCCGCAATCCACGATTTCATCGAGCTTTCTGAATTTTTAAGATTCTGGAATCTTTCGTTCTGGGCGCTCTTTTGCTGTTCCAGTTTTTGCTTTCTATCCTCGAATTTCTTTTTCAATGAACTCAACTTCAAATCTAGGGAACTTCGCTGCTCGCGGAATTCCTGTTCATGATCAAAAAATTCAGCCTTTTCATGCCTGTAAACAGCGACCAGCTCCTTGTTCCTCTCGATTTCTTCAAGAAGCTTTTTGACGTTTTCAATTCCCGCCTCGACATTCTTGAGAGCCTCTACATCCACATTTTTACTGGAAAGTTCAGCATCTCGTGCGCGGGAAATTTCATCAGATTCTTCGCGGGAACACTCTTCCTGATTCTTGATTTCTGCAAGAACGTCAACTTTGTAATTTTCAAATTCCGATTCCAATTCTTCCTTGCGGTCACGGAAAGCTTTTTCAAGCTTCTTGATTTCGCGTTCCTTTGATGTGCGGACTTTTTCAATAGCCTCGGTTTCTTCAATCAGTTTCCTGGAAATTTCATTCAGCCTTTCATTTGCAACATTGCGCAGTTTTTCAATTTCAGAAGCATCCTTTTGCTTCAAGGATTCCAGCTCATTTTTCAAACGCTTTTCGTGAATCGGGTACTGATCCAAATCCAGGTCAAGATGCTGAATCGCATCCTGAAGCTTTTTGATTTTCGGTCCGAACGCCTTGTCCGTTGCGGCATTTTTATTTTCCAGTTCAACGGCAAGTTCCTCCAAATTTCTCTTGATTTCGTCAAGCCCCGATTCTACAGACCTGCGTTCCTCCGCGATTTCCTCGGGAGTGCGCACGCGAACAGGCATTTCGTCCAAATTCAGCGAAACACCGAAAAGGGATTTAGAATCATCTAATGCAGGAGAAAGCTCCGTATTGTAGAGCACCGATTCTTCATCGACCACCTTGCCAATATCATTTTCCCACCCCGGTTTGTTCGCCGAAAGCCATTCATAAAGCGATCCTTTCTGGCGCGCCAGCAGATTATCCAGTTCATCAAGGTTTTGCAGAAGTTTTTTTCGCCTTGCATTCTGAGCCCAGCAAGATTCATCATGCGCAGCCTTGTTCTTCTCAATTTCGCCATCCCTCGACGAACGTAGCTTCGACAATTCCTGTTTGCATTCCGCCTTTTTGATTTTCCATTCCGAACAGGATTTTTCTAGTTCAGCAAGGCGGGCTTTGCATTCGTTAATTTCATTTTCCAGCGGATGAAAATAGTTGAGACGAATAAGTTCCTTTTCAATTGAATGCAGCTCGTTTTCCAAGCTTTTCTTTCGCGCATCTATCGCAGAAATTTCCTCGTCAAATGCTTTTGATGTCTCCGAACGATTCTTCTCCAAAGTTTCCATCAGATTCTGCACATCGGCATTCCACTGCGACTGCCGCAGATTTATCTTTTCCTTTTGAAGTTGGATAAATTCATTCAACTTCGCCCGGACTTTCTCAAGAAGACTCCGGTACTTTTCCTCTACACTTTCAAATTTTCGCGTCAAAAGACGTCTTTTTTCTTCAAGCGAATCGCGCTCCAGCTTCAGGGAATTTTCCTGGTCCTGTTGTTTCAAGACATCGGAAATATTCTGGGATTCGTAATATTCCTGACGTTCCTTGCACTTTTTCAACTTGTCCTTTACACGTGTCAAGTCGGAATTGAGCGATTCCCTTTCCTTGTTGTACTTTTCGTTTTCTTCTCCCAGCAAACGATTTGTAGAATTTAACGCCTCGCCCACTTTTTCAATGTCGCTAGCGACAATCGGGAGTTGCTCGCAAGTATTTCTGTAGGCAAAGTTCAATTCAGCGCAGCCATTTTTCAGTTCCCTTTGCAACTGGAGCAACGCCCTATAATACTTCACAACTTTATCGGCGTCCACACGCGTTTCACATTCGCCGCGCTTGTTCTTTGTAAACCAGAGGCCAATATCCTTGTATTCCTGCTCGAATTCAGAAATCTGGTTTCTGAAATACCCAAGGTCAATGCAGGAACTTTCACCATCCATCGACTGAATGATGGTATCCTTGATAAAGTCGGCATCCAGTTTTGAGTTCAAGAAAACATTCTGGATGCTGCGCGGAATATTCTGGTACCTGGAACTTTCCGCAATATTGAACCTGTAAAATTCCTTGCGCATTCCGGATTGACGGTTTCCGTAAATAATGTCGCGGAACTGTTCATAGCGATCCACGGTCACGCTCATGAATACACCGCCTAGACGCGCTCGAATATTTTTCAACTCCGCAGTGACTTCCCCATTTTCATCGACAAGCCAATCCTTGTTATATGGAGCGTCGATAAAATTGAAACAGGCACGGCCATTATGCTTTGAAACCAGCACGCAAAAAGCGGATTCATCGCGGACAACTTCGTAAACGATATACGAATTTGACTTTTCAAAATAGAAATCGTCAAAAGGCTTCTTTTCTCTCGGGATGCCAAGCTTCTGCTTATCAGCATTGTAGAAAAAAAGGAGCGCACGGAGCAAAGTACTCTTCCCGACACCCTGAGTCCCAATTAAGTGGACATTTCCATTCAAGCCAATTTCAGCATAGCGAACGTGGGCGCTGTTGATAAAGACAATCTTATTCAGGAATCTCATCGGCATCCTCCATAATATTCAAACTGTTTACAAGTTCTTCCAGATAATGAAACGCCGCCGTCACTTTGTAAACGCCTTCCAATTCATTCTCAAGTTCAACAAAACCAATCTTTACAAAATCTTCTACAAGTTTATCTACAATTTCAGCATTTGTCTTTTTGTCGGAATAGAGCTTTGCCGACTTGTCCTTCAGTTCCATGTCGCAAGAAATTTGCGATTGAATTTTCGCCTTCGTAAAGACAAAGCCCGAGTCAAAGGCTGCGTTAAAAGTCTTTACAAAATCGAGACGGTCAATCCAGTCGCAGAAACGAGATAGTTTATCCACAGCCGTAGCGCGCTGTTCATTCCTTGAAAAATAGAAATAGCCGTTTCCGCCGTTCAGAATAAAGCCGACTCCTTCGTAATACTCTTTGTAAGCGCTAAAGTCATCTTCTATCAAGTCGTAAAAGTTCCTTGTCGCAGCGTCTACGCTATTCTGCGAAATGAAACTTCCCTTGCTCAGAATTTCAAAAATTTCCTTGCTATTCTTCAGCACAGTCAAACCTCTCTACTTTGCATAAATCAGCGGATATTCAAAACCGTAGGCAATCTCGTAACGGTCGGTAAAATCAAATTCGTCATAGAACTGAGTCGCAATCTGGCAGAACAGAACCAGTTTTTCTTCCACATTCACTTCAAAAGGATAATTGTAATTCATCACGAAATAGAACAAATCGTTGCTTGTCGCAGCAAACTCGCGCTTCATTTCGCTTTGGTCAACCATCTGCTGCAAAGCGGCAGATGCATTCAAATCCTCGGCCGTCAGCGGTTCCGCCAACTTTTTGCTTGCAATGCTTCGCAAACGCTTTCGTTCGCGAACCTCCTTCAAAATGGACAAGCCATCATCGCCATTTCTCAGCCAGTCCAGGGAAATTTTAATTCGGTACTGCGGAGTAGGTTCCATCCAGACATCATTCACCCGGGCAAGCAAATTAACGACATCCGTATTCGTTTCAAGCACAAGCTGGTCCCTGTAATACTTCACCTTGCGAATCTTTTTCAAAAATTCACTTTGCCGCTCAATCAGATTTAAGTATTCTATAATCTGCTTATCGATTTCAATCAAGTTGTGGCTAGATTCGTTGAGGTCGTACCGCAAATCATCAACGACAATCCTCAAGTCTCTATCCATGGCGACCGTAAAAAACGCAGTCTGATTTTCCACAACCTTTTCTGCCGCCGAAATCATCAACTTGATGCCTTCCTTCTTTTCGTCGAGATGCTTCAGTTTTGCCTTCTTGATTTTATAATTCGGCTCGTTCTTGTAAGTGTTATCCACATTGCGCTTGAGATCGATGACATTGCGCTTTGTATTCAAGGCAATATTCTTTAGACTGCGACGAACTTCGCGCAGATAATTGTACTTTTGCGAAGCGTTATTTTCTTGAAGGTAATACTCGATTGTTTCATTCAAATGGTCAATGTTGACCTTGACGCTTTCAACGTTGATTTCCTCGTTGACCTCAAGGACTTCCTCAAAAAACTTCAAGTAGACATCTTCCATCTCAAGGAAGCTGCCGTTGTCTCGAATTACGCCGTAATCAATCAGATGCTGAATGCGCTCATGGCGATATTCGACAAGTTCCTCGGCCAAATCCAGACGAAAAGACAAAGTCTTGCGCTTGGCGAACATTTCCTTCAGCAGCACCTTTTCGCGTGAAAGGGTATTTATCATTTCATCGAGCGATCGGAAATTGTTCATATTCACCATTTTTCGTTAAATATCGCCTAAAATTCCATTCCAGTCAAATATATACAAAGTACGATGACACAAAGTGTCAAAAGAGGGGAATGCTAAGAATTTTGGGGCGGGATTTGCATGATGGCCGTGAAAATTCATGATTTCAACGCTGATTTTAACGGCCCTTTCAATATGAAGTATCGCGAAAAACATGTCAATGACCTGTTCCGTGAACGCATAGGGATTGTACTTGATATTTGAATCACGATTATCACCGTTCTTTTTCAAGGTCTCAATTCATGTGCTTCGCGAAGCTGTAAAATGCGAGTCGCGTTTTCAAGGTCACAAATCGTGAGCTTGAATGATGTTTTAGGATGATTTTGAGGCGCTGTTGGCGGAGGTTAAAACGTGAAATACGACTCGGGCGGGACGCCAAACACTTGGGACAACTTCACAGCCATCTTCTTGGAAACAGGGCGACGGTCATGCTCCATAGCGGAAAGATTCTGGATAGATATGCCGAGTTTTTCTGCCAGAACATTCTGAGTCCAGCCGCGAAGCTCTCGATCGGCCCGAATCGCCTTGCCTGCGGTCATCTCCGTAGACATGTCCTTGTACCATTCGGTATCCTCAAGAGGAATGGATTCATCTTCCTGGATATTTTGCTTCTGCTTTGCGGGCGAATTATAAACTTCCACACATCGAGGGAACATATATTTGAGCATCCCCAACACGAAATCGGGAATCTGCGAGCCTTCTATCTTGAAGGAAATAGGCTTCTTAGTGCCTTGCATAGGGGGCGCTTTCACGACTGCCAACATAGTAGACCTCAATGGTTAAAGTTCCCGATTCATTTTTCCAACATGCAACCCATTTTCGTGATAAATGACAATGGTACATGTTTGACGCGAGTTTAGAATAATTCATAAATAAAGGCTGCTCAGGACCATTTGTCTCCAATGCCGTTTTCAAACGGAAAAACTTTTCCTGCTCTATTCTTGGCATTTTTACCAAATTCTTTTGAGCCTTATGAGTTATCCTTATCGTGTACTTTTTTACAATATACTCACTTTTTGACAAGTTGTCAATATTCTCGTTCATAAAGTATATTTTATCCTTTCGGGATTCGAAGTTTCACGCCACACTTTGGGCAGCGCAGAATCATGTTTTTCAAGCGCTCTATTTCAGCGTCTTTAGCTTTCATCTTGCATTCCAGTTCCTCTACTGGATTTTTGCTCCCAAAAAATTCACTAAATACGCCACCAAAAGAAATATAGGACCGAGGCGGTCGTAGAAATAGTCCGTTCGTACGGAACGGCTGCTGCCGCCCTGCGTCAGGCCGTAAGGGTAAGAAGTAGAACTCAGGAGCTTGCCACCCAAGTCGTACTCATTCTTGACGGAGAGCATGCGGAGCGAATCGGCTGCCATCGTCGGGTCGTAGGTGTAACTGGCAAGCACGCGGCCGTACTTATCGTAGTCGTTCGAGGTAGAAACACGGACAACGCTGTCACTTCCGTCCGTCGCCTTGACCGGCGTCCCATCGTCAAGTTTCTCGGCACGCACATCGCTCACCACGGCGGCCACACGACCGCGCAGGTAGTGGAACCCGCCATTGGTCATCCCATCTGGGCAAAGTTTGACGCCGAGTATATCGCAGGCGGGC
>JAZLIJ010000048.1:0-36221 GCA_045617325.1 Fibrobacter sp. | reverse complement strand
GCTCGCTCGACTGAGCCGTTAAAAAGCGAAACCTCTCTCTCGCGCGCCTACGACGACTCATTAGGATGAGTCGCCCTCGGCTCACGGTTTTACCGCTCCCTCGACTGTGTCGTTAAAAAGCGAAGGGTGTCTTTGAGGTCGCTGTGCTTTGAGGCGTGTAAAAAAAGGATGAAGAGTTTTGCTCTTCGTCCTTTTTTGTAAAGGTTTTCTTAAATGGGAGAAATTGATATATTAAAAGTATATGCTAAAGAAGATTTTATTTGTTGTTGTTGTTTGCTTTTGTTCGCTTGCGTTTGCACGGGAGTGCCCTTCTACGGAGAGGACTCTTGATTGTGCCTGGGTGAAATATGATGATATCGCTGTTGCGTACCAAGGTGTCCGTGATGAATTGTGGCGGGCTCTAAGAAATGGAAACGTTGCCGCGGTTGATAGCGCTCTTGAAATTTTGTCGCAGCAGGTTATTCCTGAATCGGCATTGGATAGCTTGGAACTCCTTCAAATAAACATATTATTGAAACGTTATGATTTGGCATTTCCTCAATTTGTAAATATGCTTAAGAAGTCCGATGAAAAGGTTCGCTACTCTTTTGCGGACGATTCGTTACTTGCCTATTTGAGGGAACAGACTCATGTTGGTATGCATGAGCATAATCGTCCAGAAGAAGATTTGCGTTTAGATCGAATTCTTCGGATAAATTCATTTTTGGAAAATTCTGAGCAGGCGGATATAAAGCAAGAGTTCAAGGACTTGTCCCATATATTTCAATCTCTAACGCCGATGTTTGAGATTGTGGATAAAAAATATTGGATATATATAATGGGAATGCTTCGTGAAACTGAAATCAGTAAAGATACTATTGCAAATATCGTTGATAAACGTGTGTGGCGGCATTTGGATTTTCATTCAGAATGGGATACGCTCAGGATTGATTCCGCTTTGAAAGAAACGGAAGTTTTTTGTGAAAAGTATCCGGAGTCGGAATATTCTGATTGGCTGAAAAATATTACTTCAAAACTAAGGATTGAGCAAGAACGCTACAAAGATTATAGAAATTACTATAAAAGCAAACTCTATACCGGCGGTATAGGGATAGAAGCTTTTGTTGGCTCCGGGGCAGGAATCTTGTTGGGTGCGCCTGTTCAGATTTCCAGATTCATTGTTACTCCGTACTTGAATTTAGACGACCTTTATGATGATTTTTTTGTGACGGCTGGGCTAGATGTTTTCGAAACAAAGCATTTTAAGTTCCAACCGTTCTTGGGTGGAAACGGGCCGGATTTCATAACGGCAGGCTTGCAAGGGGAATTCCGTTTTTGGATGTCGAAGACGCCTGGCCCCGGATTTAGGGACGCTAGTTACTTGTCTTTGAAATTGAAATATATGGCAATTCGTTCGTCTGAAGGTAGTGTGGATGTCATTTCGCCAGAAACGAATTCAGTAGTCAGTGTCAATTATTCTTCAGATGAAAAGAGTTGGTCCCACAAATTCTTTATTGGACTTGGCTTACATATTTGGTAAGCTTAGTCCTTTAGGCAGCGCAGGCTGGCGCCGTATTCCGGATTGAATTTTTCAAACTTGGCGATGTCCTTGTTGTGGTAGAATATGAGGACTTCACCTTCGCTGGTCCAGAAGTAGGCTTTTTGGCCTGCACCTTCAAATTTGCGTTCGTTGAGGGGAACGTCGCTTTTGGCGAAGTGTGCTCCGCCGGCTTTTGCTCCAAATCCGAGTTCATCCTTGCCGTTGCCGTAGATGAGAGATTCTTTTTTGAGCGGATCCCAACCATAGCCGGCTTTGAGTACGGCTCCTGGTTTCTTGCCAGCCTTGTCTAGAAGTACCTGCCATTCAGCTTTGCTTGGCATGTGGAATCCTTCGAGGCATGCCTTCTTTGCATTTTCGAAGTCGTAGAGGCGACCCCAATGGTTGCATTGCGAGCAAAGAGCACCGGAGTGCGTGGCGAAGTTCATGTTCTCGGCGGTCCAAAGCTGGTCGCCAATGCGAATCCATTCGTAGGCGTATCCGTCGCGGGGGTCCTTGTAGCTGCCGCTGGTGGATGGTTCGCCGCTTTCGTCGAAGTACTCGCCGAATTTGACAATCTTGTTCTGCTTATAGGTGTCAATTGCTGCTATTTTACCATTTTTATGATAGCGCTTGGCGATACCTTCAATATATCCGTCTTCGTAAGTCAGCTCCAATTCGACGGAGCCATCTTCGTAATATTCCTTGTTGACGCCCTGGCGTCTGCCGTTGTTGTAGCTGGTCTCGCGTTTGATGTTTCCGTTTTGGTAGAATTCTTTTTCGATTCCGTGTTTTTTGTCGTTCATGTAATGTGCTTCAAAACGGAGTTTGCCGTTAGGGTATTTTTCAGTGCGCACATCATCGCATGCGGTAAACAGAAGTGAACATACGGCGAGATTGATTGCGAGAACCAGTTTGTTCATTGAAATTTCTCCTTAGAGGGTGATTTTTCCGGCGGTTGCTAGGAGCCCCAGCATGTAGAGCAGACCGTCATAATAGCGCCAGAAACGGTAGGGCACCGAGAGTGCCGCAAGGCGCTTGACAAAGGGTTTGATGCGCGGGTCGCCCTTGGCGAGGACTTGTGTTGCCGCGGCATTCATGGCGATGAGTCCCGGGGTCGCATTGCGGCCTTGGTGCGGATAGGGGCCTCCATCCACGGCGTAGTCCGAAAGGTAGGGGTTGCAGCCCATGAAAAAGTCAAGGATGCGTTCGCAGATTTCCTTTTCGCTTTCGTCGCAGCGGAAGATGGAATAGTCGAGGCTCAGGTTGAGGGCGACGCGCCAAGCGTCTCCGCTGAAGTTGTTGCTTTCGGGGAACCATGGCATGGCCTTTGGGGTTCCGTCGTATTCGGCGAAGTCGGCGCAGAGGCCTGTAACGGGATGAGCTGCTTTGTTCAAATATTCGATGCTGTTTGTTGCTACGTTCAGCCATGAATCGTCGTTGGTTACTTCAGCGAACATGCGGTAGAAGGCCATGGTGTGGTAGCTTGGGTCTGTATAGTCGTTGCCGAGAACCGGTGAAAATCTGATTATTTGCAGTTTGCTGTCGATGATGGGGCCGACCATCTCGTTTTGCTCTTTGTACTTGATGTCGTGGATGAGTTCCTTAGCCTCTTGCAGGAGGTCGTCTCGGTTGAATTTTTTTGCTGCGATGAGGAGCGAGGCTGCGATAAATTCTTCGCCGAGGGGCGCAGCCCCTGGATCCATCTTTGAAAAGCTAGTTGTTGACAATTGCCAAGAAAAATATCCCTTGTGCGGTCCTTCATCATTTCTCAGGTAACGTTTGGCAAAGTTCCACAGCTTGTCAAAGAGCACTTCGTGGTTGGTGAGTGCCGCAATGAACATGCCGTAAGCCATTCCTTCGGAACGGATGTCATCGTGACCAATGTCGATGATGTAGGACATTGTATCCGATGCTTCAAAGCAGATTCGCTCGTCAATGGGATCTCCCTCAAATAATTTGCTGTAGGCGTTCTGAATAAGCTGGTCCGCAAAATTGGGGCCGTATCCTGCTTCTACGAACAAATCACGAGGCTTAAAACGCTGCATCTAAAAATCCTTGCTTTTTTACAAATAATATCTTCGTCTTAAAATAAATAAATTCATATCTTTATGTTGAGGTTTTTATGGCAGATATGTTGATTTTGGGCTATGGCCCGGCAGGAATTTCGGCTGCTCTTTACGGGCTTCGTTCGGGGCTTGATGTGCAACTTGTGGGTAAGGACGTTGGCGCCCTCTCCAAGGCACATTTAATAGAGAATTACTATGGTTTGAAAGAACCCCTGAGCGGCGAAGAACTCGCGGAAATCGGGAAAAAGCAGGCGCTTACGCTTGGTGCGCACATTGATACCGATGAAATTACGGATTTGTACTTTGATGGAAGCGCGTTCGTGGCGACGGGACTCAAGGGTAGTTACAGCGGAAAGGTCTGCATCATGGCGACGGGCGCTGCGCGAAAGAAATATCCGCTGTCGGGAATGGCTGCGCTGGAAGGCCATGGCGTGAGCTATTGTGCCGTGTGCGACGCGTTCTTCTACAAGCAGAAGAAGGTGGCTGTGCTTGGCTCTGGTGAATATGCCTTGCATGAGGTCTCCGAACTGTTGAATGTGGTCGGGAACGTGACGCTTTTGACTAATGGCGCGGAACTCACGGCGGAGTTTCCGGAGAACGTGGCGATAGAAAAACGTAAGTTGAAGAATCTCGTGGGCGAGGAACAGTTTAAGGGCGTGTTGTTCGAGGATGGGACCGAGGAGTCCTTTGACGGTTTGTTTGTCGCTTTGGGTAGCGCAAGTGCCTCCGACTTGGCGCTCAAGGCGGGGGCTGCGTTTGAGAATGGGAAGCCTGTACTCGATAGCGGTTTCCAGACAACGGTGCCTGGGCTTTTTGCGGCGGGTGACTGTACCGGCGGAACCTTGCAGGTGGCTGTCGCTGTAGGCGAAGGTGCCATGGCGGGGCTTGCTGCCATCAAGTACTTGCGCGAAAATAAGTAGCGACGATTCGCTTTTTCAGTTAGACTTTAGCGACTCGATTCAAGAATGCGACGCATCACGCTTATAACCAATCCGGACAAGTGCAATTTGCGCTGTCCGCTTTGTTTTTTGAATCAGCGGGGGCTTGCTTTTGGGATGGGCGAAATGCCGATTGAGGTTGCTATTGCGTCGATTGAAAAAGTTGCAAACAAGTCTACTGAATCTTTAGAGGGTGGTTCGTGTTTGCGCGAGGTTGTCCCTAGTACCATGGGAGAACCTTTACTTTATTCTAAATTCGGGACACTGCTTGATTTTTGCAAATCTCGCGGAATTCCCTTGAACTTGACGACAAACGGAACCTTCCCGGGACAGTGGGGGACTGAAACGGGGATGTCGTGTTTGCTTGGCATCTGTAGTGACATCAAAGTGAGCTGCATGGGATGGAAAGATTCATTTGACGAAATGATGCCGGGGTTTGCTTTTGAAACCTGGAAAGACAATGTAATGCGTTTAATTTGGTGTCGAAGTCAGCTGAAAGGTCGAAGAAATGTGGCGACGGTTTCGTTGCAAGTGACGCTTCATAAGAAAAATTTTATCTATGCTACGGAAATTTTGCGGTGGGCGGAATCGGTTGGGGTTGATCGTGTTAAATGGAATTTGCCTGTGTTCTTGAGTGTTGCTCCTGTCAATCTGAAGGAACGTTATGGCTTGAATGATGAACAAATTTGCGTTCTTCAGAAAAATCTTGTATCCGATAAAGTTTCTTGTGAAGGTAGTCTTTTTTTTTCGAAAAGGGTTTCTGCAGTGCAGGCTCGCGATAAGATGATTTGCCCTTTCGTGGATGAGTTGTGGGTCTTACCAGATGGAAGCTTTGAACGTTGCCCGAATCCGGAACGTCGATTTGGAAATAAAAATTCAGAATGGGCCCGATGTGAATTTTGCCCTATGAAATAGTGACAAACTTATAAGTTGGTATTTTGAATCATGCTGTGATTACTTTGCGTGGTTTGGAAACTCGCTTCGTGAGTCCTCATCTCGCATTTCAGGGAATAAAGAAAAAGGACGCCATTAAGGTGTCCTTTTCTTTATCGGAATAGCGAGATTCGAACTCACGACCTCTTGCTCCCGAAGCAAGCGCTCTACCAGACTGAGCTATATTCCGTTTGTGCGCACAAATATAGATTAAAATGTGAAAACTTTAAAGGGGTTCTGTTGAAAAAAATTAAAAAAATTGCTTATTTTTTGTTTTTTTTCACAGACGGCTTGGGCTTTGTCAATTTCATAATGCTGGAACCAGCATTGTCTGGCTCGACTTTGTAAAAGACAATGCGATTTTTCCATTCGGAGCGGACCTTGCGGTCGATGATATGCTTTACGTTGCCATATTCAGGGTTGCCGCCTCCGTGGATGACGCGTAAAACGCTCAAGTCGGCGATGAGGAGATCGTCAATGCGGCGTTCAACAGCTTCTGCGGCTTCGTCTGCAGTGAGTCCATGCAGGTCTATTTCGTCTTCGGGCATGGGGAACTCCCAGGCGGATGGGCTTCTCCGCATTTTTTTGCCACGGAAATTGCGGGTTTGTGGTCTTGCTTCTGCTTCGGCTTGTTTTTGTATTTGTTCGTCTTTATCTTCCATGTGGTGGTTCTTAATCCACTCTAATTGGAATTTTTCGTCTTCGTTGTATTCCATGATGATGCGATTTAGAATTGTGACTTCTTTGTTTGATCAGAACTGTATTGGATGAACGCTTCTTGTCTTGAATCTTAATTTTGACAGAAATTCCCGTGGTAATTCCATGTCCATTGTTCTGGATGTGCTTTTATCCAGGTCTCGATTTCGTGTGCAATTTCAAAAGCGAGAGTCGATTCTGCTGTTTTTACGGAGTCTTTTTTCAGTATTTTCTCTTGGCAATACCTGGGTGGGTAGTAGTTTTCAAAACGGACTACATGGTTGCGTATTTCTTTCCCGTTCTTGCCTATAGTTGTGTTGCTCCAAGTGCGGAAAGTGACGATACCTGCGCCCATTTGATTCGCTTTTTCGGGGAGGCGCAAGTACAATGTGCTCGGTATGCCGAAAAGTTCAACGTTGTTGCCGTGAGTGTCTCGGGCCTGGTCAACAACCATGGCCAAAATTCCGTTTGTCTTGAACAGATTGCGAAGAATCGAGGCGACCTCTTCTGTTGCGTATTCGTGGAGATGGGCGTCGCTGCGAATTTCATGGAGGGCTTGCGTGAGCGCCGTGTCTTGGAACGGGTTCGTAATGAGGTGAACATGTTCGGAATAGCGGCAGAGGCTTCGATGCAGATTTTCAAAAGCCCCTTGATGGATGCTCAAAGCGACGATTGGACCTCTTGCCACGGCTTCCTTGATGAGTTCTTCGTTTTCGTAGCGGACTCGCTCCGTTGCCGATGGAAGGCGTGCTAACAGTCGGTAACTGTCGATACCGTTCCAGTAGAGCGATTTGAATACGTCCTTGGCGGATGTTCCTGAAAAGCCTGTTGTTTGTAAGTGCTTTTCTACTCGACCGTATGCACGCTTGGTATGTAATGCCCTGTAAATAGGAAAAATGATTGTGAAAAGCGTTTCAAAAAATGAATCCGGTAGACGGAGTAAAGAGTTGAAGAAAAACTTGTAAAGGGCGTATTTCATTACAGATTGGTTGATGTGCGGATTGGAGGGTGATAAGATGCTTGTACGAGATGTGTATCGATTAAAAACAATGGATAAGGGACTTTGATTATTTCACTATTGGCGTTGCGTAATCTTGAGTGAAACTTTGTGCTTATCTTGGTCCCTAGATCCTGTCTGCTAGTCGTCAAATTCCAGAATGTTCTTTCCGAGTTCGCGGTCAAAGACGCTTTGACGGAGCCCTTCACCGGCGTAACTTATGGTCGGCGAAATTTCGTACAACTTTTTCGGATTGATGTTGACGTGCGCCTTACGCAGCCAGTCGCGGTGAAGTCTTCCTATCATCGTGCGTGCGGATTTCGGGCTGTCGTTTCCTTCGGCATTCTTGACGGGACTAAATTCCTCTTCGCGGACGACTCCGAACGGGAGCATGCTTCCGAGGAGCGGGAAGGCGTCAAAGAGGAACTGTTCGAACTTCCAGCATTTCTCGATGCCGCAAACGGTCTTGCGCGCCGTATGCCACGGAAGCTTGCTTGTCTGCAACTTGCGCAGTCCGCTGATTTTGAACAAGTGAATAGCGATGTTTCCACCGTCGAAGGTGAGGCTTCCATCGGCATTCGTCATGTCGCGGTAGTTCTCGGGAAGGTCGCTGTATTCCACGACGCCCGGCTTGTTGTTCTGCATGGCGAAAATGCCGACTTTTTCATTCGGTCCCGCCTTGTGAACCACCTTGGATGCGCTGACGGCGCGACCGTCTGCTGCGAGTGCCCCGATGAATGCCGGGTCGCAAATGCGGCAGAGCGCGTTATCGACGCTGTAGAGGAACACGTACTGCACGCCCCGCTCTACGAGCCAGGCGAGAGTGCCGCTCTGTGCAAGCGCGCGGAAGCAGCCGCCGTTGCCATCCGGGACAAGCGCCAAACGGTCGTTGTCAATAACCGCTTTTCCATCGGGTGTGAGTGCGCAGATGGTGCCCTGCTCAAAGAAGCGGATGTTTGCGCGGTCCATGCCGAAGAAGTTGTGCTCTTCGAAAAATTCGACAGTCGCCTTGTGATTCAATGGGCTCGTCATGATGCACCAGGGAATCGGATGTCCGACCTGTGCAGCGAGATTCTGCAAGCGTTCCGCCTGCAACTGGAAAAGGCTCTTGTGACTTGGAAGCCCGATGTCGAACATTCCCTTGGGGCCGTCGAAACCGAGACGCGAACCCTGGCCGCCAGCGACGAGGAATGCCGCCACCTGGCCCTTGCCCAAAAGAATTTCACCTGTTTCCTTCCAATAATCGTAGCGGAGGTCGTCAATTCCAATTTTGAACGGCATTGGCTTCAGGTCACTGGAGACGTTGTCGGCTAAACTTGCTGCGGATTTTTCTGCATGCAGCGTCTTGAGTTCTTCCCAGTCCTGGCTTGCGATGTCGCGTTCCAGAAGCGTACGGGCCTCTCCATTCAAGGTTTCCAAATGCTTTGCCAGGTCGCCTTGACCTACAGCAATCAAATTTTCAATAACGTCGTTCATATAAGCTTTGCCTCTTAAATACTAAATCTAGAGTTTGAATCTTTACTTATAAATAGTGAACAGGGAATAGTGAACAGGGAACAGGGTTTTGGGGAAGAAGGATGTTCTCTATAAGGATTATTGCAAACGAACTTATTCGTTTACTCATACCTCAGAGCCCGAAGGGCGACCTCATGCCTCCTACCTGGCACGAAGTGCCTTACCTGATTCCGAAGAACACCACCATGCTGAAGATGAGCGCAAAAACGCTTACCAGGTGCATTCTCCACACAATCTTCGAGTTCATCAGAGGCTTGCTCGGAAAACGTCCATCCCACTTTTTCTGGTAATGGTGGTGGAGTGGCGCACAAAGGAATATGCGGCGACCTGTGCCGGTTGTTCTCTTGGTGAACTTGAACCAACAAATCTGCATCAAGACGGAGCAAGCTTCAGCGATGATGATGATGCACACGATGGGGAGGAACAGCCCTGCCTGCACCAAGATGAACATGATGCCAATCGCTGCGCCAAAGCCGACGGAACCGGCGTCGCCCATGTAGATTTCAGCCGGAGGGCTGTTGAACCAGAGATAGGCGAGGAGGGCACCGGCAATGGATGTGGCGAGCGGGAAGAGCTCGTCGCAGCCAGGCAGATACGGAACGCTCAGATACTGACTGAAGATGAAGTTGCCGCTCACGTAGGCGACAAGTCCTACGAACACCATGCTGGTGAGAATTGGGACGGAAACGAGACTGTCGAGACCGTCGGTGAAGTTCGTGCCGTTTGCAGTCGCCGCAATGACGAATGTCATGAAGCCGACAAAAAGCCAGTTCGGCAAGTGAATTTGGAAAACATCAATGGGGCAGAACGGGATGGTGAGGTTGCCTTTGAGTTCGGGAATGAACTTGTAGCAGAATACGGCGACGACAAAGCTGAAGAGGAAGTAAAGGAACAGGCGCAGGGAGCTGGATATGCCATCCGCCTTGTCCATGTAGTCGGCGGCCTTGAGCTTGCCGAGCTTGACGAGACGTTTTGCGCGGACTTTGGCCATGTCGTCTGTCGCGCCGACAGCACTGAAGAGGGCTAAAATGACAAGCGTCGAGATTGTGTAGCCGTTCATCTGGCAGACGAGCAGCGAAACGATTTCGACGACAATCACGAGGAGGAGGCCTCCCATAATCGGAGGCGATTTTGTCTTGCCGTCTTTATCAAAATCGCTTGTCGCATCCATTCTCTGCAAGAAGCGGATGTACTTGGGCATAAAGAACAGCACCATGACGATGGAAAGCATAGCCGCCGCTCCTGCGCGGAAAAGACGACCGTCGAAAAGTTCAATGTTTGTTAAGTGATAGAGCCAGTGGCAAAGCATAATTTTTAAGGTAAAAAGTTTTAATTTCGTTTGCGAAAAGATAGTAAAGGTCAACAAAACAAGAAGGACGTGGCAAAGTTAATTTTTTTAGGCCGTATTGGCATCTCTTTCAATCATATATTTTCTAAATTGTTGAACATGAGTGAGTTACATATTGAATGTCCCCATTGTGGTTCGTCTTTTAACGTGCAACTTGATGGGGATGTTTCCAACATGATGGTGTTTCCGTGTGCGAAATGTCAGGTTCCGCTGATGTACTATCACGGGCAGATTTCTGAATTGGATAGAGAGGAGTTTGCGAATCTTCGCAAGCGCCTGTCGAAGGTCCTTGAAGTTGTTCTCAAGCAAGATGGCTCGGTGAATGAGATTGCCAATTCGCTGAAGAAAATGGTTGATGAGTCCACGGCTCGCGCTGATGAGCGAAAGGTTCTGCCTGCGGCTTTATCCGATGATTCCTTGGAAAATCTACAGAAAAATTTGGATGATTTGGATGTCGATAGCTTCTTGGATAAACTATAGCTTTCGATTGTTGTTATGTTCCAGTTCTTTTTAGCAGCCCTGGTTGTTGCAATTGCTCCTGGACCAGATAATTTGTTTGTGCTTGCGCAAAGTGCAACGCATGGAGCTAAAACTGGTTTTTGCATTATCTGTGGGCTTTGTACTGGAATTGTGGTGCAGACCAGCCTGCTTGTAGCTGGAGTTTCTGCGCTTATTGCAGCAAGTCCTAAGGCGTTTTTCGTGATGCAATGTCTGGGGGCCGCATATTTACTTTACTTGGCTTTCAAAAGTTTTCAGGTTCGTTCGGGTTCTGTTGTGAAGGCGGATGACTTTACCAATGTTGAGGCGGCCCCGTTAAAGTTTTCGAAGAAACGTTTATATGCACGCGGCGTTATCATGAACATGACCAATCCGAAAGCAGTTCTCTTTGCACTTTCGTTCATACCGCCGGCGGTGGATTTGAATCGCCCTATTCATCCGTCACTTCAGACTCTTATTCTTGGTGGCGAGTTTGTCGTTGCGACTTTTATTGTTTTTGGCGCAGTAGCTTTACTTGCCGGTGCGGTTAAAAAGTATTTGCTGAATTCACCAAAAGCGAATCGCAACTTGAATTGGATTAGCGGTGTGATTTTTGTGCTTTTGGCAGTCGCCTTGTTTGTCGCTACCTGAATACAATCTTGCTGAATGTGTTGTTGAGATCTTTTGTGTAGTAAATGTTGCAGGTACCATTGTAAATGAGACGTTTGGTTCCTCTGCTGGAATCGTCGTAGTCTACATCTGCTTCGAACCAGTGTCCTTCTGGGAGGCACCCCTTGACTTCGCTGGTGTAGTCGCCTCCAATCATCAGTCCGATGACTGCGAATGGATTGAAATTCCATTCGGTGAATATTCGTCCAGTCTTTTTTTCGTAGATCGTTTGGGCTTGGAATCTATCGACGTAGTTTTTGGGGAGACGACCAAATTGACAGAGGTATTGTGCTACATCGTCTTTGGTTGTGTAGCTTCCTCCGAATTCAATGTCACGAAGCTGGATGATTTCTGTTTGAACCTTGTTTTCCAGAATGTTGTCTTGTTTGTCGTCCTTGAGGAAAAACATACTTAAAATGACAATGGAAACGATGCTGATTGCCGTTACGGATATGTAAAATTTTTTGCTGTCTTTATTATTGTTGTCTTTTTTTCTGGCTTCTTTTTTTTGAGATGTCTTGGAAATGTCCAATTTCCCTTTGTCTATGCGAGGCCCTTTGGGACTTGTCCCAAATTTTTCAACAATGATTGTATCTCCGATTTTTGGATTTTGAGAAGCTATGTCGATGGCAGAAATATGAAAGAAATATCTTTCTCCATTGGCTTCGGCAAAGCCAAACTTTTTTTTGTTATTCCAAACAACAACCTTTGCTCTATTTGAAAAATCCATATTGATATAATAGTAAAACTCCTTTCTTATTTGTCAATGAGAAATTGTTGAACACCTCTTAATATGTGTTTTTTATTGTTGTATATTTGAGAATGGTCCTTCGTTGTTTGGGAAATTACGAAGGGATGTTTAATCCGGCGGCGTCAAAACCGCCAAAATTCACCTTTTTGGTGTAAAAAGGACCGTTATGTTAAAATATCTACGCGGTAGCGCCGTCTTTGGCGTTGCCTTTTTGGGCGTTTGCGTTGCAAATTCGTTTGCGGCGGACTTGCCTCCGGCTAAAACCATCTTTGAAAAAATGGGAATGGGCATCAACATCGGCAATACGATGGAAGTGCCGCAGAATCCGACCTGGTGGGGAAACAAGTTCCCGACTGAGGCCTATATCGATTCGGTAAAGGCGGCCGGGTTCAATACGATAAGAATTCCGTGCGCCTGGTACAGCCATTCCAATGCGATGTCGAGGGATTCTAGCAAGGCGGACCTTGTGCCGGGTGGCGATGACACTGCTATCAATCCAGGGTGGATGGATTCTGTGCAGACTGTCGTTGACCGCTGCATGCGCGCGGGTCTTGTGACGATTCTGAACATTCACTGGGATAACGGCTGGCTGGAGTCTCAGCTGAACGACGAATCGAAGGACAAGGTGAACGCTCGCCAGAAAGGCTTCTGGACGCAGATTGCGGAACATTTCAAGGACTACAACGAGAACCTGCTGTTCGCAAGCGCCAACGAGCCTGCGACAACTGACGAAAACTACAAGCACGAATCGGAAATTCTGGAGACGTATCACCAGACTTTCGTGGATGCGGTTCGCGCTACGGGAGGGAACAACGCAAGCCGCACGCTGATTGTGCAAGGGCCTTCTACAAGCATCGACCGCTCCGTGGAGGTAATGCCTGTTTCTAAACTCCCGAAGGATAAAATCGAAGGCCGCTTGATGTTCGAGGTGCACTATTACGATCCGAGCCCATATACGATTGTGGGCGACCCGGTGAATTGGGGCGTCGAGGTACAGCCGCAGTACTACTGGGGCGAAGAAAATTATGCAACCGGCGCCGATGCTGTGCACAACTGCGGATACAATCCGTGGGGTGGCGGCATGGGAACGCCTTGCAGCGCCGATGACATGCAGAAGGCCTTCAACAAGATGAAGGTGAATTATGTGGACAAGGGTGTTCCTGTGATTATCGGCGAATATGGAGCGAACGACCGCACGGGCATTTTAACGGGCGAGAATCTTGCGAAGCACCGCAAGGGGCTTGTGGGCTACTACACCGCTATCGCGAAGGCGGCGAAGGATAACCAGGTGGTGCCTATCGCCTGGGACACGGGCCACGAGGGCGAAAACAACATGACGATTATCCGCAGGCAAACAGAACCCGATGGTGGCGTATTCGATTTGGAAATTCTGAATGCGCTCCGCGGCGTGTATGGCCTTGGCGACTACGTGAACAAAGGCGTTACACATGTGGAAAATTTTGCAGGCGAGTCTAAAACTGATGCAAACGTAGAAAGGGTTGCTGATTTTGCGGAGCGCGTTGGTTTGCAAAACAGATTACAGCATGATGGAAATATTTTGCGATCATCTACTTATATTAATTTATTTGATTTGAACGGACAACTTGTTTGCTCGTCCTTGAAAAATAATTCATATTATGAAATTTTACTTGAAGGGGTGCGTTCTGGTCTCTATGTGGCAAAGAGCGCTAATGCTGTGATGAAAGTTGAAATAAAGTAACTTCTTTTTAATTTATATGAAACAAGTCCCTCGCTGTAAGTGAGGGACTTGTCTTATCTGTAACGATTTTTTTGATATTACAGTTGCATGTCTATCATTTCAAGCAACTTGTCTATCGCGACTTCAGGCGGATCGGATGTTTCACCGCCTGCGGCGCGGGTATGACCGCCCCCGTTGAATTTTTGTGCGATTTTATTGACATCCACTATGTAATTGCTTCTCAAGCTGATTTTGTATTTGTCTTTTACAGGATAGAGGAAGATGGCTACTTCTGTTCCGCTGACTTCACGGAGGGTGTCGATGATGTTGTTCATTTCCACGGGGGTGACGCAGAATTCCTTCATTTCTTCCGGGGTGATGTAGCTGTAGACAACTTTGCTGTTCAGTGCCAGTTTACATCTCTGCATGACGAAGCCTGTGACAATGGTTTGAATGTATGTCCTCGTGTAGTATGTCTCGTTTACAATTTTTGCAAAGTCGATACCCTTGTCAAGCAAGTCGCCAATGGCTTCCATGGTCTTTTTGGAGGTGCAACTGAACTTGAACGCCCCGGTGTCATGGACAATGCCAAGATAAAGGCAATCCGCTGTTGCTCTGCTGATTTTTGCGGAGTCCAACTCGTAGTAGAGAAGCTCGCTTGCCGAACTTGCGCCTGGGTCAACAATGTTGACTGTGCAGAGATTCATGGGGTTGCTGATGTGATGATCGATGTTGCAGGATTTTTTAGCCTTGACAAGACATTCGTAGCCATTTGCGCCGATCCGGTCGTAAGAGGGAGTGTCTAGAACAAATACAAGGTCGTATTCCGCGGGATATTCGTTGTCCGTAGAACTATAGTATTTGTTTGCATCAAGCGAATAGTTCAGAAGTTTGTAGCTTTCTGCAAAAGATTCCAGAAAAATGTCTGCCTTGATGGTAGGGAAATTGTCGTTGATGTAATTTAAGAGCGCTAGTGTGGAACCAACGCAATCGCCGTCTGGACGTACGTGTCCCAAAATGGCGACGGTATTTGCTTCTTCCAGTAAGTTGTGAATAATCATTTGCCTGCCTAAATTAAATAGCTAATACTAATATAATACGTTTTTATGGATTGTTGCGAATGATTCTGTAGAAAAAGAGATGCTTTTTTTGGACTGCTTTCAATGTTTTGCCTACCATTCTATATTTGGAATGATGAAAATTCTGTTTACTGATTTGGATGGTACGCTTCTAACGGATGAAAAATCCATTTGCGAAAGCGATATGGAGGCTGTACGGCGTCTGGTGGATGCCGGACATAAATTTGTGATGACGACTGGGCGCCCTTTGTCCAGTGTAAAGAAACTGGCTGAAAAGTATGGCTTTTTAAAGCCTGGTTTTATTCTTGTAAGTTTCAACGGGGGACTTATTTACGATTGCGCATGTCAAGCGCCAATCCTTACACGGCGAATTTCTGTGGATGAGGTGAAGTTCATTATGGACGAAGCTCATAAGCATGGGATGCATGCGCACACCTATGCGGGTGATCTTGTGGTGTCGGAATATGAAACCGAACAACTGAAAACGTATTGCCGCCTGATGCAGATGGATTATGTTGTTGTTGACGATATCCGTGATTATTTCAAAAGTGGTGTCGCGAAAATCGATATGGTTCCTGATGTTCCCATCAATGTGGTAGTGAAACCGCCTATCAAGGTGAATGTCATTACCCCTTTTGAACATTCTAGCTTGGTGGATTTTCGTTGTGAAATGCGAAAAACGACCGAGGGCAAACTTTTTGACGTGTTCAGCAAGCCAGAAATGCTGGAATTTTCGCACATGCAGTCGAATAAGGGGGATGCGGTGCGGTTTATGGCTGATTATTACAATGTGCCGATTGAAAATACGATTGCTGTGGGTGACGAAGAGAACGACTGCCCCATGATTCGGGTAGCCGGAATTGGGGTCGCCATGTCCAATGCGAGCGAAGTCGTCAAGAAATGCGCTAGTTATGTGACGCTAAACGATAACAATCATGCTGGAATTACGGAAATTATTGAAAAGTTCGTTTTGAACTAAATGCTTTTTCCATTCTTTGAATGATTTCTTGGATATCTGTAAATGCGCAGATGGGGAGGCTCACTACCTTTTTGCAAATGGATTCCGTGAATTCGTTCTTTACGCTGTTGTTTGCGGATTCGAAACAGGGCTGCTCGTGCAGCGGTTTCGGATAATGGATGCAGTAAGGAATTCTCGCTGATTCCAGTAATTTCAATAGTTCCAATCTGTTTTCGGCAAGAATCGTGTATTGAGCGTAGGTACTTGTGTTTCCTTCGCAAATTTGCTGCGGGATGATGCCTGTGTATTTTTCGAAAAAATTATTGTAGACGGATGCGTTTCTTCGGCGAAAGGACAGCTCCTCGTCAAGATGTCCGAGCTTTATGTGGAGAATTGCTGCCTGGAGTGCGTCGAGGCGGCTGTTTGTGCCGCAAATCTCGTGCTTGTAACGTTCCTTGCTACCGTGGTTTGCTATGAGTCTTATTTTTTCAGAGAGAGAATCGCTGTTGGTGAAAAGGGCGCCGCCGTCCCCGTAACATCCGAGAGGCTTGGTTGGGTAAAAACTTGTAATGGAAATGTCTCCGAAGGTGCAGGCCTTGCGGCTGTTCTGGGTTGCTCCAAATGCTTGCGCTGAATCCTCCAAAAGCCATAGATTGTGTTTCTGTGCTATTTCTTGAAGTTCACTGTAGGGGGCGCACTGCCCAAAAAGATTGACGGCGATAATTCCCTTGGTTTTGGAATTAATCAGTTCCTTAACGCTTTCGACGGAGATTTGCAGCGTTTTGGGGTCGATGTCTGCAAATTTTGGAATGGCCCTTTGTAAAAAAACGCATTCGGCGGGGGCGATGAATGTAAAATCTGGAACGATAACTTCGTCCCCTGGTTTGAGGTCGAGAGCCTTTAGGGCGATTGAAATTGCATCTGTTCCGCTTGCGCAAGTAATGGCGTACTTTGCACCGCAATAACTTGCTAACTCTTTTTCCAACAATAGATTACAAGTTCCACCAATGTAGCATCCGCTGTCTAGAACGGACTGCTCCGCGATTTCGAGTTCGTTGCGATAAGCCTCTCTTTGGGCTTTCAAATTGACAAAAGGTATCATGATGAATAAATTTAGCATTTTGCAAAGTGCTTCTTGAACCCTTGACATTTTTTTATTCTTTGCTATCTTTGAACCAACATTTTTAAGTAGGTTTTCACCCGGAGATTATTAAGGTGCCTCAACATAAATCTTGCAAAAAGCGTTTGCTTCAGGCCGAGAAGGCCAATGCTATGAACCGTTCTGTCCGTTCTGCAATCCGTGCTAGCCTCAAGGTTATCCGCACGGCTGCAACCAAGGACGCTGCCCTTAAGGAAATGCCGAACTTGTTCAGCATGCTCGACAAGGCTGCTTGTTCTCACCGCGCTGGCTTCTGCGCCAACCGTGCTGCGAACTACAAGTCTAAGGTCGCTAAGGTCATTAACGGCTTGGCTTAATTTGATTTAGTATTCAAATTTCTCCTTGTAAATTTTGATGGCGAATTGCCGATGTTGCTAAAACATCGGCTTTTCGTGTTTTAAGTATGGAAAGAAAATTTTTGTTTTATTCCATTCTGTATGAAAAAAATGTAAGAAAATTTGCATTTTCTCCTATGATGTTGATAATCTGCTGTCCACTATCGTGGAATTTTTACTAGATTAAATTTGTAAGTTAAGGATTGTGCAATGTCTTCGATAAATTTTGCCACACGAGAGATTAGTTGTAAGGTCGTTTATTATGGCCCAGGGCTTAGTGGAAAGACCACTAACCTTCAGGTCATTCACCAAAAAATGCCGCAAGATAAGCGTACTGACATGGTGTCGCTAGCGACTGAAGGTGATCGTACCCTCTTTTTTGACTTTTTGCCTTTGAATTTGGGTGATATTAAGGGGTTCAAGACTCGTTTCCAGCTATATACGGTTCCTGGTCAGGTTTACTACAATAGTACACGTAAGCTCGTTCTTCGTGGTGTAGATGGAATTGTTTTCGTTGCCGATTCCCAGCGTTCTCGTCAAGCGGAAAACTTGGAGAGCTTGCAGAATCTTCGTCAGAACCTCCAGGATTACGGCATGGATTTGGACGAACTTCCGTTTGTGCTCCAGTACAATAAGCGTGATATGGACAATGTGTTCACTTTGGATGAAATGAATGCTCAGCTCAATCAGCGCAATGTGCCGTTCTTCCCGGCTACAGCCCATAATGGTAAGGGTGTTGTTACGACGCTTAAGACCATTGCCATGTTGGTGATTGAAAAGTTCAATGTGAAGCAGGGCTTTTTGCGTAAAGCCGCTGATAAGGCCAACAATACTGGCGTCCATGATGTTTCTCTTACGAAGGAAGGTGTCGCCGTAGCGGAATCTCAGCCAAAGGCTCCTGAAGCCCCAGCGCAACAGGCTGCTTCTCCGTTCCGCATGCCGTCTTTTGCTGCAAAACCGCCTGCTCCAGGGGCGACCGGACCTGCTGGTTCGGGGTTGTTCCAGAAGGGGGCTATGGCGTCTCCATTCGGTCGGCCAAAGGCTGCTCCTGCGGCTCCAAGAATGCCGTCATTTGGTCGAACTCTCAATAGACCTGCTGGTGGAGCTGAGTCTGAGGATGAAATTGAACTTCGTCCGTATATTCCGAAGAAAAAATGATTACATTGTAGTTAACAGAAGGTTTTCATGAGCGATTTTACAATTTATACCGATGATGCGAATAAAATACAACGTTTGATGCTTGCATACCAGGCGAGTGTAAAGGCCGAGTATGTTGTTCTCTGCCATCGAGATGGCTCGATTATCGCTGAAGTGGGAACTTTGGGTACGGATGCAACTCCTCTTGCTGTTTTGAGTACTGCTGCCTATGATTCTTCACGCCAAATTGGTTTGATGCTTGGTGGTGAAGTCTTTCAGTCTGTTTCTTTTTCTGGAGAGAACAGGTCTATCTTTATTGCGCAAGTTAATCAGGCGCTTTTGCTTGTACAGGTTTTCACGGGTCCGAAACTTCCGAACCGAATAGAAGATTTTAATCGTATTCTTGTTGAAAAACTGGTGGATGCGGTTCCTGAGTTTACTCAGAATACGAGCAGCCTGGTTCGATAGGTGGTAATGCTGTGGCAGGTCGTCTTCCGCCACTTAAAGCTTTGAGAAAAACAACGGTCTTTGCGATTGTTGTTTTTCTTTCTTTTTTTCTCCATCGTTTTGTCATTTTCTTTTTTAGTGATGACGAAAATATCGTTGATTATTCTGCTTCTCAATTGTCGCTTGCGAATAGTGACGTCTGCCGCCATATCGTAAATGGCTCTCCTTTTGGTGTAGATAGCGTTTTTGAGGAAGGCGCACGTTTACATGTCTTTTCGACTATAGCCAATGCGGAACAGTACGAAAATGTAATGTTGATGCATATTTGGTATTTGGGACTGGATACGATAAATATGGATCCTTGCAATTTGCTTGGGGATGTTTGCGAGTCCATGGTGCCGCCGGACATGGTTAAGCCGGGTGAATGGAGCGTTGATTTGGTAGCTGGCAAAAGGTTGCTTTCGAGCCGCCAGTTTGTGGTGAATCCTGTTGCTAGGTAAAAATTCCTATGCGGATGCTTTTTTGCTTGAGCCTGCTCCTTGTTGGCTTTTCCTACGCCTTGGATGTAGACTCGCTGCCTGTATGGGATCAATCGTATGTCAAGAAACTTCGCGAAAATTTGAATGTTCCTGAAAGTGTTCCTGAGGATTCCGTAACGGCGCATGCGAATGTTGAAACGCATGGCTACAAGACGATGCAGGTTACTGTGGGCGATGGTGGAACTCAAGTGGATCAGGAATTGCGCTTGTCCATACAAGGTAAATTGACGGATAGTGTTCGTATTGAAGCTCTTTTGTCTGATGTGGATCGCAAGGCCGGGGACCAGACAACAGCGACCTTGCAGGAAGTGGATCAAATTTATTTTCGCGTGGAATCCCCCTGGGCGATGTTGCATCTTGGCGATTTGAAGTGGACAGACGATTCAATGGAACTTTTTTCGTTTAATCGTTCTACATTGGGGGCTATGGGCTTGTTAAGGGGGAAGGGGGCGGAAGTTTCTGCTGTCTGGGGTACAGACGAGATTACTCGCTACACGCGTTCTTTTGCTGGCGTGCAGGGGCAGCGCGAGGGATATGCCCTGGATGAATCGGGGAGTTTTATTTCTGTGGTGCCCAATTCTGAAAAGGTTTGGCTAAATGGAGTGGAACTTGTTCGCGATAGGGATTATGATGTGAATTATGCTGGTGGACTCCTGAATTTCAAGGGGCGCATAGTTCCTGGCATTGATGATGAAATCCGTGTGGAATACGACGCTTATAAGAACGACGATATTTTTACTATGTATGCCGCGAAGGCTGCTTATAGGCATCCGAATTTCTTTTTCGATTTGTCCGGATTCCGTTTAGAAAATGATGTGGACCGGATGAGGAAAAATTCCCTTGATAGTGCTGATTACGAACGGTTAAAGCAAGATGGTGGCGGAATACTGAAAGATGATTCGTTGAACAATATTGTGCGACCGAAGCGGATGGAGCGTGCTGGAGCGCGTTTAAGGTTTCAAGGGGACAGGCGGTTTTATGCGGACTTGGAATTTGCCGTGAGTCGCAAGGATTCAAATATAGTTTCGGATAAAATAAATGGCCCGGAAGGAATGGCTCTTCGATGGCTTGTGACAACGGATTCTTCTAGCGGCATGGAAAGGTTTCCCGTAGCGATGACTATACGGGGTAGCTATGTGGATGAAGGTTTTGGGGTAGCTGAGTTCAAAGGAAATGCGGGCGATTGGGATGCTTATCAGCTTAGAAACGACTGGGATTTGGATAGTATTGGTTTGAATGGGAATTGGCGATATGATGAAATTGGGCTTCGTATACGGCTTGGCCGCGGTTGGCTTGGTGAGGCGGAATGGGGGTATCGGCGTGGAGATGATGAACGATGGAATTCGTCAAGGATTTCTATTTCTGCGACTCATGCTAATCATTTGGCGAAAAGCAGTTTCGGTGTGGTGTACGTTTCAAGTCAGCAAGATTTGCAAAGGCGGCGGTTGCAGGGACTGCTTTCATCTGAATTCCTGCAAGGCTTTTGGCGGCCTTTCGGTAATGCCGATTTTAGATATACCGAAGTGGATTCTGTGGGATATTCCGTAGAACGTGGTTACGGAAAAGTCTCTACAGGATTCTCGCTGGTGGAAGATAATTGGAATTTGCATGAATCTGTTGGCTCCATGGTGGTTCGAACGCATGATAAACACGCATCAGGTGATTGGAGTGATTCGCTCAAGTCTGTGTCGTGGACGCAAACGGCGGAGATGACGAGCCGCTATTTGAATTTGAATCACATGTTACAGTTTTCCCGAAATGTCTCGGATTCCTTGGGTACCTCCGATTCCTGGATTGGGGAACTCTCTGCGGATTTTGGTGGAGAAAACTTGGGAATTCAGGGGGCGGTGGAATATAAGTTGGGCATGACCTCTGAACAGACTTATACTGCAATTTACAAGGCTGTGGCGAAGGGGACAGGGGATGTTCGCTTTGACAGTCTTACTGGCGCTTATATTGAAGGTGTGGATAATGGCGATTTTGTTTACGAGGGAATGGGGCGAAATGATTCGCTTGGCGCAGTGCTGTCGTCGAATGCCTCCTTCAACGCTTCGGTAGAATGGAATCCGGGAATATCGCTTGGTGTGACTGAAGGCATTTTGAGAGATATCACTCTTGGAGTTGCGCTGAGTTCTGTGGGTGAAGATACGACTGGAAAGCGGATTTATTTTCCCTCGGTTTCTTCTTCTGGTCTTCGAAAGATGACTTCTGGAACAGTCGCTTGGGAAGGTCATCTTGATTGGAGGCATCCATCGGGATGGTCGCTGTCGTATAAGCCGGGGTTGATGTTTGATAAGAAAATGTCGTCAGTCGGATTTTTCCAAAATGAAGTGGATCATCGCGTGACTGTGGGATTTCAAATAAATGATTTTCACTTCGCAACTCTGGAGGGGAAACGGGAACTTGTTGAATTGTCCGCGTTGCAGAATTTGGATTGGGTTGTCTGGGATGTGACGGGGCGCTATCGTTGGAATGTTACAGATGAAGTAAGTTTGACTCCTCGTGTACGTTATAGGACCGGTTTTGGTGATGAAGACTCTGGTGCGGATTTTGATGCTTATTTGTGGGAAGAAGAAATAGGTTTTTCGTATAAGAAGGATGGTGTTGTGGATGGAAATATATCGTTTGCAGCGATACAGACAACGACTGGTGGTGATGCGATACCGTATCAGATGATGTCAGGGTTTAACGAAGGACGAACGTTTAGATTGAGTACGTCTGTGTCTGTTGAAATCAATCATTTTTTGTCGTTATCTTGTCGCTATGTACTGCGCTTCGGAAATGCTGAAGAGAATGTTTTCCAAAAATTGTCTAGCGAGGCAAAGGCTTTCTTTTAGTTTAGGTATGAGATGTTGCTCCGAAAGTGCTTGAATTGTATTGCTGTTCTGATAATCGCCTGTGTTAATATGGCTTGGTGTTGCCGTATTGAACGTGTGGAATGGGATGGCCGTCGGGAGGTTGCGGACGAGTTATTGATGGAAACTGCGATAGGGCGCTCATGTGATGCTTGGAATGATATCGGAAATCGCTTGGTTCGACAATATGAAAACAGGGGTTTTTTAGGGGCGAAACTGATTGCTGAAGTTGATAGCCTAGGTGTGCTGAAAGTTTCTCTTGAACGGGGGGCCGCCTGGGTCTGGGCGGAGGCTGTGAATCTTGATTCGGGAGCGACGAAGCCGGATGTTTTTGAACGGCTGACAGGACTGGAAATGGGAGCGTTTGTTTCACTTTCGGATTTGGAACGTTCCGATGAGATGCTTGCTCGTTTGGGGTATTACGAAAGAACCGGCCCTGTGCGACTTTTCAGAGATCCTGCACGAAATCAAGTTCATCCTGCATATTCGATGCGGGCGAGTGCTATGTCTATTGCAGAAGGATTTCTGACTTATTCCAGCAACGAAAATGTGTGGGAAGGCAATATCAATGTGGAATTGTATAACATCCTCGGGACGGGTCGTGACTTGCACATGGAAGGGTTTACGCTTGAAAATTCAAGGCGGCTGGAGGGCGAGTTCAAGGAACCTTGGATTTTCGGCACGGCCTGGAATGTTGTTGCGAGAGGTTTCTTTGACGATGATTCGTCGGCGAAGGACGCTCTTTTGGAAATCGGCGTGTCGCGTAATATCGGTTTTGACTTTTCGATAGCTGTGTTTGCTGGTATCGGAAGGTCGAAGAAAAGTTCGTCTTTTGAATTGTCTTATGTTTCGCTTGACAGGTTCACCTTGCCGCGTCGAGGAATGAAAGTGCAGACGTCGCTTTTTTGGGCGATGGACCGGCCGGATTCGCTGGAAAGCTATTTTAGGATGGATGCTTCCGTAATGCACTACATACCTTTGTTTGGAAACTTTATATCGCGATTCTCGGGGGCTGCGGGAACGCTGCTTCCGACGAATTCAATGTTCGCGAAAGAGGACTTGTTTGCCTTGGGTGGGCTGGACTCGTTCAAGGGTATGCAACTTCGCTTCTTGCGGACGCGTGCTTATGGTTGGAGTGAATTGGCTGTGCTATGGCAGGATGGCTACAATCTTTCTGTGGAAGTTTTCTATCAGCCTGGCATTTATCGTCGTCTAAGTCCGGGGCATGGATGGGCGCGCGAGCATGACTATGGGGTTGGCTTTACGCAGTACCGTAAGTCGTGGAGCATCAATCTCTACTATGCCTTGAGGAATGGCTGTGATTACTTGGAGGGGGTGCTCGGATTCGGCGTCAAGACGTTGTTCTGATTTGTAGCGGTAAAATGCGGAAGTAGTGGTTGGTGGTTAGGGTGAAGTGTGGCGCCTGCGGCGCGGGGATTGGTTTGAATTATAAATTATGAATTATGAGTTATGAGATTAAAGTTTGGCGGCTGCGCCGCAAGGTTTCGCAGAGGCGAGATGCGTTAGGGATGTTGCGGTGGGATCCCGGCTCGGGGGCCGGGATGACGTTTTTTAGTAGACGGTAGGAAGTATTGCTGTGATAAACTGCTCAAGCCTCAAGTCAGCGCATTTCCTGAAGCTCACCTCAAGCCTCAAAGCCCGCAGGGCGCCCCATACCCAATTCGCATTTCTAGAAAAAAAGTGCATCTCGCATTTGCAATTGCATCTCGCGTATGCAATCCCTGCCTACTAACCACTAATCAGCATTTCTAGTGGCAAATTTCGCTCCTAAATCCTCGGTACGCGGACGTTGTCGCCTTCATTTAGGTGCTCTAGACGGATTCCCGGATTGACGGATTGTAGGGCGGAAAGCACGTAAAAACGAGGTAATTTCTGCGCTCCGGCACCGTAGGTTCGACGTAGTAATTTGAATAAATCTTCGCCTTCTTTGACCTGGACAACTTTGTAAAGACTTGAATTAGAAGCGTCGGACTGTAGCTTGCCAAGTGCTGCTGAAAATTTTTCCATGAAAATTTCGGCTGAGTTGTTGACGTTTTCCTTTGGTGTTTTCTGCGTAATGGACCGCTCCTTTTTGACGGGGGTGGTCTTTTTGCTTGGCTGTGTTGTTGGCAATTTGAATATTGGAGCCTTGAAAACATTCATGGATATATTTGTCTCGGCCGCTCCTTTTTTCTTGATTGGCTCTAGTGCAAGAATGGAATCCAGCGAGGCTATGTATGCGCTATCTGGCCATTCTTCTAGTACCATGCGCTTATTCACCTTGACAATTTTAACTGTTGGCGGTTCGTGTTCGCAGGCAAGCAAAAAAAGAGGAATGAGCAACATTAGACGTTTCATGCTATAAAAATACTAAAAAAGGAGGGGGTGCTTGCCAAATTCCCGAAATTCTATTAAATTTGGACTCTCAACAATTACTTCACAGGAAGTTTTACAATGAAAGAAGGTATCCACCCTAATTATCAACCGGTCGTGTTCGTCGATGCGAATACGGGTAAAGAATTTATCACCCGCTCCACGAAGTCTTCCGCCGAAAAGAAGACTATCGATGGTGTTGAATATAACGTGATTTCCTTGGAAATCACTGCTGATACTCATCCGTTCTGGACGGGTAAGCAGCATCGCGTGGATACGGCTGGCCGTATCGATCGCTTCAACAAGCGTTTCGCTGGCAATATCACTGGTGCAAAGCGCAAGACCCGCAAGGCTGCGCCTAAGGCCGATGACGCTGAATAATTTTTTTTAACTCGGAGCCTCCCTCGCTAAAGGGAGGCTTTTTGTGCTCTATAAAGGAAACACCATGAAAAAACAAATTATCGTTTGTGCAGCCGCTCTTATCGCTTTTGCCATGACCGGTTGCGAACAGCAGGGGACCATTCAAGGTGAAGTTTGCGATGCATTTACTGGCAAAGCGCTTGAAATGCCCACCATCTGGATGGATTCTACTATTTTCTCTACTCTGAAGAAAAAATATCCGTACAAGCAGGAATTGCGTAAGGGCCAGTTCAAGTTCGAGAACGTTCCTTTCGGTACATACAAGGTCTTGGCCAACCGCGCCAAGTATATCAAGTCTCGCACTAAAGTGACTGTGACTCCGGAAAGCCCGGTTGCCGATGTTAAGTTGTACATCTATAGCGACCAGGTCGATCCGGGTCTGTATGAAGTTGTTGGAGAAACTCCGTCCAAGATTAAGAATGATTGGTCTCTTTGGGCTATGCGTTGCGGTGACGAATCTGTTGCTGGTTATCGTCTTGCTATTCCGCAGGTTGACAAGGATGCTGCTAAGCAACTTCCGCCGGATAACGACAAGAAGGGCAAGAAGAAAAAGAAAAAGGCTAAGAAGGTTGAAGCTCCTGCCGATCCGAATGCTTTGATTGAATTGAAGGAACCGAAAGAAGTTAGTGAAAAGCTCAATGTTTTCTATCGCAATGCAAGCTCTGTGACAACTCAGCTTGTCGTCAAGAGCTATGCTGTTGCTAATGGCGCCATTTCTGCTCATAAGGACTGCTCTGGCTTTGATGCTAGCGAAACGAACGGTGTTTTCGCTGTCAAGAACAAGGTGACGGACCTCAAGTCCTCCTATGTTGCTGAAAACTTGTACCGCATTGAAGGAACACTCCCGAAGGGTAAGCAAATTATTCAGCTTTCCCAGGATGGCAAGGTTCTTCAGACCTACTACGTAGAAGTGAAGTAACTTAGGTGCCGTAAGGCGAACTCCTTAAATCTTCAAGAACGGGGCCTTCGGGTCTCGTTTTTTTTATATTCTGCGGTATGGATTACAAATCTATTTTAGAACAATTCAATCTTGTGGCGCAGGAATATGACGTGAATCGTCGCAAGTTTATCAGCTGCTTTGACGATTATTATGAGACTACGACGGCTTTTATTGCGGAAAGTGTACTATGCAATGCCGCGGCGAGGCCGAACTTGATATTTGACCTAGGTTCGGGTACGGGGCTTTTGGCTAGCTTCTGGTACAAGCTTTTGCCTGGAGCGAAATACGTTCTCGTGGATATTGCTGAAGAAATGCTCAATGTTGCGAAAAAACGTTTTGAGGGCGCCTCTAACGTGGAGTATTGCGTTTGCGATTATTCGGAGACTTTGCCGGAAGGGGCGCCTGATGTGGTGATGTCTGCGCTTTCGATTCATCATCTGGAACATGAACAGAAAAAAAGCTTGTTCAAAAAAATTTATGCAAAGCTTCCGAGTGGCGGCTTGTTTGTAAATTACGATCAGTTCTGTTTGGACGATGCTACTTTGGACGCTTGCGTCAACGAATATTGGCTTAAGGAAATCCAAGCGAGCGGACTTTCGGATGTCGAATTTAACCGCTGGCAGGAGCGCAAAAAGCTGGATCGCGAATGTTCCATCGTTTCAGAAATTGCCTGGCTGAAAGAAGCTGGCTTTGAATCTGTGGAGTGCGTGTACGCTAAAGGCAAGTTCGGTGTGATTGTTGCCAGAAAGTTTTGAAATAACTAATCAAGAACATTGGGTAGAAATGCTGATTGCAATTGCCGTTATACTGTTTATACTCTTGGGGGGTATTGGTTTTGTATTTAAACTTTTTGCATCGCTTTTGTATATTCTTTTTTGTCTAGTCGGTTTCCTTGTACTTCTCGGCTTGATTTTGTTTATTCTTTAAAAATCTTTTCTATAAAAACGTATATTGTGAATGTGGCGAATTGTCGCACCGAATTTTAAAACGAGGTTCTTATGAAATCGAATATGGCTCTTTTGGTTCTCTCCTGGCAGACGGCTTGCCTGTATCATGAAACGGAAGTGGAAAAACTTTTGCCGGGCGCTACATCTGCGACTCAAGCGGAAAGCGACGAACTTGACAGGATTCATGACGAGGTGACGCCGGAAGTGGACTGGGACGATTTCAACGATATCTATGCCAGTTTCAAGAGTGCGAAGGCCCGCACGGACGCCTGTGTCGAGGTTGTGAACCGTGAGTCTCGCGAGTTCAAGCAGAAGGTCGTGGACTGCATGACGCGCATTGCCGCCGCGAGTCGCGAAGACGATAATGTAAACAACATCTCTCCGGATGAACGCTGCTACATTGACGAAGTGCGCTCTGTACTCGGACTGGGGTAATATTAGTAGACAGTAGGAAGTGATGGCTGTTCTTGTAAATGTAAGATTTGCGGTTTTCGGTTTCTTGGCTTGTGCTTGCTTGTGTGGCGCACAGATGATGCCTGCTGCGGCTAAGGCTGGCGATGCCGAAGCGGTTCCTACGATTGACAGGAATCTCCTCGTTTATCACCCTGCAAAGGATGATGCTGTACTTGATGAACCGAAGCCGCAAGCGAAGGTGAATCGTTCGCTTGATGCGCAAATCCCTTCTTCCTTGAAACCGGCTTCCCGAAATGAGGATGTCGCGAAAAAAGTTGAAAATGGGGGCTGTGCTGCAGGAACGGCTGTTCAACTTATGGATATTCTTGCTTCTGGCGGAATTCCAATTTTTTTGAGCAAGCCAGACTGCTGGCAGGATTAATCGGAGCGTATGAAAAAATCCTTGCTTGAAAAAGCGAGGATTTTTTTTGCAAAAATTTGACGAAGCTGAGGCAAACGAAGTTCTTTGCGTTCTCTCGCCTCGAACCTCGAGCCTCATGCCTTATCTCGGAACGATGTCGCCCACTAGCGCAGCACGATGTCGCCGTTTGCGACGAGCTTGTCGCGGAGCTTGTTGTGTGCCTTGTTGACTTCGTCGTCGGTGAGGGTGCGGTCCATGGCCTGGTAGGTGAGGCTGTAAACCATGTTCTTCTTGCCGGCTTCAATCTTTTCGCCTTCGTAGATGCTCTTGAGGGTAATCTTCGCGAGGTTCTTCGGATTGAGTCCCTTGATGCGTCCGAGGATTTCTTCGTGGGTCATGCCCTTCGCGACTTCGATGGAGATGTCGCGGCTGGAGGGCACCTGGCGACTGAATGCTTCGAACACAATCTTCTTGTGGCTTTCCTTTTCCATCTTGTCCATGTCGGCTTCCATCACGAATGTGTCGTAGGTGATGTCGTTTGCCTTCTGGACGTTCGGGTGGAGCTCGCCCATGGTGCCAAGGACGGTGCCGTTCATGACGATTTCGGCTTGCTTGCCTGGGTGCAGGAATACTTCTGCCTTGGCAGGTGCACGGAATTCAACAACGAGACCCAGACGCTTGAAGAAACTTTGTACAAAGCCCTTGAAGGCCGCGAAATCAATTTGCTGCGGCTTGTCGGCGAGCGGGTTCACGTCGAAGTTGCCTGCAATCGTGAGTGCGACGAGGTTTGATTCGTCGAAGCCCGGGTCACGCACGTCCTTGCGGTCGCGCTTGAACTGCCCCTTGGCGACTTCGAACAGGCGAACGCTGCCCGGACGGTTCTTTTCGTTTTCGGCGACACTCTTGAGGAGGTTCGGGAGTAAGCTTGTGGGCACTACGCCGAGTTCTTCGGAAAGCGGGTTCAGGAGGGCTGCCGGCTTGCTGCGGCGGTCATCGCTTTCGGCGCCGAAGATTGCCTCGGTGCGGGCCTTGCTCGTGAAGCGGAGGCTCAGGCATTCGTGGAGACCCATTGCAGAAAGCGTCTTGCGAATCTTCCTGTTCATGATTTCGATGGCAGGGAGTTCGTTCGGCTGCATCTTGAAGCTCGGGAGCGTGTACGGAATGTTGTCGAAACCGATGAGGCGTGCGACTTCTTCGATGAGGTCCACTTCGCGTTCGAGGTCGGGGCGGAAGCTCGGAATCTTGAACGTGATGGCGTCTGCCGTCTTGGATACGACTTCGAGGGCGATGCCCGTGAGGAACTTTTCAATCTGTTCGGCGGAGATTTCCATGCCGATGACCTTTACGGCGCGGGCGGTACGGAGCGTTACCTGGTTGCATTCCTTCTTGTGGTCTTCGCCGGTATATTCGACGCTGCCCTTGAGAATGCGGCCGCCTGCCACTTCCTTGATGAGGGCGCAGGCGTACTTGCTGTATTCGTCCTGGGTGCGGAAATCGATTTCGCGTTCGAAGCGGTAGCTGGAGTCCGTGGAGATGCAGAGGCGCTTGGCCTGCTTGCGCACGACGGTCGGGTTGAACCAGGCGCTTTCGAGGAACACGTTCTTGGTGGCATCGACGATTTCGGATTCGACACCGCCCATAACGCCTGCGACGCAAGCCGGACGGTCGCCGTCGCAAATGACGAGATCGTTTTCGGTGAGTTCGTGTGCGGTGTGGTCGATGGTTTCAATCTTTTCGCCCTTGGCGGCCTTGCGGACCTTGATGGTGTTGCCCTTGAGCTGGTCCATGTCAAAACTGTGGAGCGGCTGGCCTACGTCCATCAGGATGAAGTTCGTAATGTCGACGACGTTATTGATGCTCGACATGCCGACAGCGTGCAAAAGCTTGGCGAGCCAGGCGGGGGACTTTTCAACCTTCACGTCCTTGATGACGCGACCCACGTAGCGGGAGCAGCCGCAGCCCGGAACGACTTCGAGGCTTGCCGCCTTGCTGCATTCTTCGGCGTCTTCTGTGAAATTGTAGCTGAGCGGCTTCAGGGGGCGGTTGAACTTGGCGGCGAGTTCGCGAGCGACACCGCGGTGGCTTAATGCATCCGGGCGGTTCGGGGTCACGTTCAGTTCGAAGCAAACGTCATAGAGGCCGAGGCTTACGAACGGGGTTCCTGCCGGAATGGAATCGTCCAAAACCATGATTCCGCCGTGGTCGTCGGAGAGGCCGATTTCGTCTTCGGCGCAAATCATGCCGAAGCTTTCGACACCGCGAATCTTGGATTTTTTCATCTTGAGCTTGGTGCCGTCCGGGAGCGGGAGTTCCGCGCCAATCGGTGCGAGCACAACGGTCTGGCCTGCGGCTACGTTCGGGGCGCCACAGACGACCTGGATGGTTTCCTTGCCGTTGTTGACGGTCGTGATGTGCAAGTGGTCGCTATCCGGGTGAACATCGCAGGTCAAGACCTTTGCGACGATAAGCTTGTCGTAGACCTTGCCCGGTTCTTCCGTGCCTTCGACTTCGAGGCCGATGGAAGTAAGAGCCTTTTCAACTTCTTCCGCAGATTCCGGAAGATCAACGTGACGTCTGAGCCAATTCAAAGAAACTTTCATTTTTTATCCTTTATGCACGAAATCCGCTGGGGCGATGCCGCCTGCGCAAATTTCGTGCCTGCATTAAATTTCGCGAGAAAATTTAGAAAAATGCCGTGGATTCGGCAAAAAAAACATCCCCAGAAATAACTCTGAAAGGGATGCTTTTGGGAGTGAAATTATTGGCTTTAAGACTAGAGTTGCGGACAGAGATGTTCTTCGAGAATTGCTTCGTATTGGGGGCCGCTGTCGTAATAAACAAAGCTATTTGCTTTGATTATTTTGCAAATTTTGGTGAATTTTCGTGGAATTGCGTATAATGTAAAATTATTCCTAGGGTATGCCCAAATAAGAGGCTCTACAGGAGCATTTTTGTCAAAGCAGAATTCTTTAGTCGTTAAAACATCTTTGTGTAATGGATAATATTCTGGCGGGACTGTTGAATCGGGGGTTATTTGTATTGCGATTGCTGATTCAGTTTCTGATAAGACGGGTGATGTGTTGTTGATGTTTAAATGAGTTACTCCATATTCTTCAAGTACACTTGCAAATATTATGGGTTGGGGAAATAAAATGTATGGGATAATTGATGGAATGGGGATGAACAGGAGGCTTGTTGAAATGATTGTCCCTAAAATTATTCGCGAATTTTTCTGTATTGACCATTCATCGGAAATGTAGAGGGTTGTGTCCAATAAGGTTTTATTTGGATGTCTTACGATGATATGGTGATTTCCTTCGGGGATTTTTGTAATGGTGTCGTTTGTATTTTTGTATAAAAAGTTTCCGTCAATGTAAATGGCTGGTCTATTGCTTTTTTTTTGATTGGAAAATTGAATCGCTCCGGTCGTTGTTGCGCAACCCATAAACAAGGAATTTAGACAAATTAATATCATGCAGATGATGAACTTCTTCATAATCAGAACCAATAGCCGAAGCTTACGTTAAAGTCCTTGTACAGGTTGTCAAATTCAAAGGTAGAATAGAGGTTTAGGCCGGCCGAAACCTTGATGTGGTCAGAAAGCCAGTAGGATGCGCCCAGGTAATTCTTGAACAAGAATGGATAGTGAAACTGGACATCGTAATAATCTATTTTTGTAACTTTGTTGCCAACAGATAATCCGTTATGCAAGGCATAAGGCTGGTAAATCATGGGAGAATAGGTCAATGCGAAATTACCCCAGTATCCGGAAAAATACCCGCCGATGGCTGCTTTGATGTGCCATAAGTTTTTTCTGTTGTATCCTTCTTCGTTTTCATCTAAGCCTCCGCCTGTTACTCCTGGTTCTTTTGCGTATGATTTATAATGGTAGTATGCTTGATGCATAAAATCAATTCCTAAATAAGAAGTAAGTCCGAATTCAACGTGCTCTCCGTTGTAACCATAGATGAATTCAGTATAGGGAAAAGGGGACAGGCCCAAGGTGTATCCAAATACTTTGGAAGTTGCTTTTGTTATTTTGCTGTACTCCAATGCGACGGGGAATAGCTCTATGACATAGGCGATGTTTGCTTTGCTGCGGGGAAGAGCCCAATTGTATTCGGCATTGTAAACGTTTTCAAGTGGAATTATCTTGTCGCTTGTGTATTTGGCTGTGATTGAAACGTTGCGTACGGAGGAATCTTTTGGAAGTTCCTTGCCAATGCCTGAAAATGTGTAGGGAAGTGCGATTTCAAAGTCGCCTTCGAGTACGCTGATTTTGTACGTGCATCCGGTAAAGGCTACGGATAAAAGCATCAGCAGAAAGCATCTTGTTGCTGCGTTAAATTTGCTTTTGATTTGCTTAGGAACGAACATGTGACTTTCTCTTTAGAACTGCTTGAAAATGTAGCTTTAAACTTTGACTGTTTAAAGTCATTCTGTCGTGCTGTTTTGAGGCTTTGTCTCCAAATTTTTTACGAAATAACTCTTGTCATCCTTTTTTTGCGATTGTACATTGACGCAAAAAAAGGATGAATCATATGTCAAAAATTCCTCAACAAGTCCAGTCCAGGTCGCTTTCTGTGAATCTTGAATCGAAGGCGATTGCGGTCGTTGGCACTACGAAACTTCTGAACCTTGCTCGTGACAAGTCGCTGGACGGCGAACTTTATGAAAAGGTGCAATGCAAATTGGAATCGCTGTTGAATCGTAAAAAGGTGACGGTGGCAAGTTTAAATCGCTTTACGCGCTGGGTCTTTGTGGCGGGCTTTATGGCCGGGATAGAAATTGCCGTGAAAGGCGTCAAGTGAAAGTTTGAATTCCATCTTGATTCGCATTTTGACTATATTAAATGTGAATTTATCAAGATGGAGAAGCCTTGAATTTTGTCTTTGAAAATATCGCCAATGCACGCGACTTGGGCGGAATCGTCTGCGCCGACGGAAAACGCGTGAAGTCGGGAGTGCTTCTGCGCTCGGCAAACTTGTCGCTTGCGACTGAAAATGATGTGAAGCGACTTCAGAAAATGAATCTTCGGCTTGTCTGCGACTTGCGCATGGAAAAGGAGCGAATTGGCGCCTTGGATGTGGATATTCCGGGAGCGAAAAATGTCGCTTTTGACGTGCTGAAATTTGTCTCCGCGATGCCGTCGAATATGGAGAATCCGGAGGCCAAGAGTTTTTTCAGGGCGCTGACTCCTAAACTGTACAACGAGTTTGTCGCAGAAAAACTATGCGACTTTGTGCAGACGGGCGTGATGGATGCGCCTGTTTCTAAGCTGTATGTGGGGCTTGCTGCAAAACGGGAATCGCAGCAGGAATATGCGCGGATGCTGGACTGCATTCTGGAAACACAAGGTGGAACCATCCTTTGGCATTGCTCGCAAGGAAAGGACCGCGCAGGGATGGCTTCGGTCTATCTTCTTTCAATTCTCGGCGCTTCAAGAGAGGACATTCTGGCGGATTACTGCCACTCGGGAGATTCCTACGCATCGATGATGGCGCTGACAGAAACTGTCGCTGCAAGAAAACATCTGGATGCAACTAAGCTGGGCGTGCTGAAGGCGATGGTGAGCGTCAATGAAAATCTCCTGATTCAAGCTTTTGATTTTATTGACGCTCAATTCGGCTCGATGGAAGCCTACTTGGAAAAGGCTCTGGGAATGACTCCCGAGAAAGTGAGCCTGTTCAGAAAGTATTATCTGGAGTAAGTGGATTTATCTGCTTTACTTGAACTTGACTGCGGTGCCGTAGGCGATGACTTCGGCTGCGTTCGGCATGACGTCTGATGTGGCGTAACGGACGTTTACGACGGCGTCTGCTCCCATTGCCTTGGCTTCTGCAATCATGCGGTCTGTCGCGATTTGACGCGCTTCGGACATCATCTCGGTGTAGCCCTTGATTTCGCCTCCGACGATTGTCTTGAGGCCTGCGAAAACGTCGCGGACGACATTCTTGGAGAAGACGACGTTCCCCTTGGCAAGTTGGATTGTTTCTATTTCCTTACCGCTGATGAAATCGGTGTTGACAATAATCATATTTTTCCTTTGATATGCAATTTCTGCTTTCAATTTACAAAAAACGGACGCATTGGCATCCGTTTTATCTGGAAAAATTGATTTTCTCTTTTTAGGTGTGATTTTTTACACCTTGCTCACCACCGCAATGACGTGCTCGACGCCAAAGGTCGTGAATCCGAGGGCTGTCAAAAGCTTACTTACCTTGTGGTCGTTCTGGTAGTGGATGCTTTCGATTTTCAAGCCTTCCTTGCGGCATAGCGTGTAGAAATCCTTGAGTGTGAGCACGCGGATGTTCGGGGTATCGTACCATTCGTAAGGCAGTTCCTTGGATTTCGGCATGCGTCCGTGGAGCATTAAGCTTCCGCGGGTTGTCCAGTGACCAAAGTTCGGGAATGTCACGATGGCGCGCTTTGCCACGCGCAAGAGCTCGTTCAAGAGGGCCACTGGGTCGCGGATTTCCTGAATCGTGCGGTTGATGATGGCGTAATCGAAACTTCCGTCCTTGATGTCCGAGATGCCGCGGTCATCGAGGTCGCGCTGAATCACAGGGACATCCTTCTCGAGGCATCCGAGGATTCCCTGGATGTTTTTCTCGATGCCAAAACCTGTCACTTTTTTCGTTCTGTGCAAGTGTGCGATGAGCTCTCCGTCGCCACAGCCGAGGTCAAGGACGTGGCTGTTCGCTTCGACGAGTTTGCCGATGAGCTTGAAGTCGTCCTGGTCGTGGAATACGGGGAGCGCCTGCGTTCCGTTCTGCGGTATAATTTTTGAATCGAGGAAGCGGCCTACGGCCTTTCCGAGTTCGCCGACTTCGATGAGGAAGCCGTCGTGGCCGAATTGTGTGTCCAGTTCGAGACTTGTGACGGTCTTGCCTGTGTTCAGGAGGGCGCTTGTGATGCGGCGGCTCTCGTGCGGCGGGAACAGCCAGTCGGTAGAAAGGTTCACGTTCAGGACTTCGGCCTTGATGTCCTTGAAGGCGTTCTCGATGCTGCCGTATTCGGTCTCGAGGTCGAATGCGTCGGTTGCATGCGCAATGTGCAGGTAGCTGTTTGCGTCGAAGCGGTCAACGAACTTGGTCCCCTGGTAGCGCAAGTAGCTTTCGATGGGAAGCGTGAGGTCGAATGGCGTCGTGTAGGTGACTTTGTGGTTTTTGTTTTCCTGGTCCTGGGCGCGCTTGAACTTCTTTTCCATGCCGATGGCGGAGAGGTAGGTGATGTGCGCTAGTTTGCGCGCGTTCGCAAGGCCTACGTCCGGTTTTTGTGGCTGGTCGTAGTAGTCGCCGCCGTTGAAGTTCGGATCCTGCGTAATCACGTCGCGGGCCACCACTTCGAAGCCGAGTGCCTGGCTCGAAAAGCGCGGGGAACTTGCTATAACGATGATGCGCTTCACTTGTTCGGGGGAGTAGATGGCCCATTTCATGGCCTGGAAGCCGCCCATGGAGCCGCCAACGACGCAGTAGTATTCCTTGATGCCGAGGGAATCGGCCAATTCTTTTTGGGCGTGCACCATGTCGCCGATGGTGATGGTGGGGAAGGTGCTGCCGTAGGGTTTGCCTGTACGCGGATTCACTGTAGCGGGACCCGTGGAGCCTTTGCAACCGCCGAGAATATTGCTGCAAACGACGAAAAAGCGGTCTGTGTCAATCGCTTTGCCGGGGCCAATCAGTTCGTCCCACCAGCCTGGTTTCCTGTCTTCTTCGGTGTACCAGCCGGCGGCGTGAGCGTCGGCGGTTAGCGGAGAACACACCCAGACGGCGTTATCGGCGGCAGCGTTCAGCGTGCCGTACGTCTCGTAACGGATGGTGAGGGCGGGCAGTGTCTTGCCGTTCTCCAGCATGAAGCCTTGTTCACCGTAATCCTTGTTGAAATCCTTGACGATGACGGGGCCGAAGCTTGATTTATGCAAATATTCACTCATATGCATAAATATAGTAAAAAAGTGGCTGGTGGTTGGTGGCTAGTGGTTGGTGGTTAGGGAGAAGTGGGGCGCCTTCGGCGCGATGGGTCGTAGAAGCGAGATGCGGGAGGGATGCTGCGGTGAGGTCGCTGCGCTGTGAGGTTTGAATTAACAATGAACAATGAACAATGAACAATGAACACAAATGCGTAGGGCGAGAGTCGCGGCCAAGCTTGCTTGGACATGACCGAGCCTAGCATTTGGCACGGGAGCGCAGCGACTGTGCAATGAACACAAATGCGTAGGGCGAGAGTCGCGGCCAAGCTTGCTTGGACATGACCGAGCCTAGCATTTGGCCCCGAAGGGGCAATGAACAAATTTCTTTCACCTTTCATTTTTCATTTTCCAATAAATGGTTAAAACCCTGCACTTTCAGTGCAGCAACTTTCAGTTTCTAAAAATGTTTGGCTAATTTTGGAGTATGGCTAAATATCGGAAGACCACACATAGCGTGAGCAATTTATCGTGTCACATCGTATGGGTGACAAAATATCGATATCCGGTATTGACTGGAGATATAAAGAAGAGATGCCGGGATATTCTTATCCAGATTTGCGATAGCGAGGATGTTCATATTCTGAAGGGCGTTGTGAGCACGGATCATATTCACATGCATGTGGAGTATCCGCCATCGC
>JAZLIJ010000047.1:0-10515 GCA_045617325.1 Fibrobacter sp. | reverse complement strand
GGTGAAGCGCATCCACGAATACAAGCGCCAGCTTTTGAACATCCTCCACGCCATTCACCTGTACATCCAGCTGAAGGACGGCAAGGAAATCATGCCGCGTACCATCATGATCGGTGGTAAGAGCGCTCCGGGTTACTGGATGGCAAAGCAGATTATCCGCCTCGCGAATGCAGTTGCAGCCATCATCGACGCCGACCCGGTTTGCAAGGGCAAGCTCAAGATGGTGTTCCTCGAGAACTACCGCGTTTCCTTCGCCGAAAAGATTATTCCGGCAGCAGACCTCTCCGAACAGATTTCTACCGCAGGTACGGAAGCTTCCGGTACCGGCAACATGAAGTTCGCCTTGAACGGTGCACTCACCATCGGAACACTTGACGGCGCCAACGTAGAAATGAAGGAAGAAGTCGGCGACGAAAACATCTTCATCTTCGGCCTCACCGTGGAAGAAGTCACCGACCTTTTGGCCAAGGGCTACCGTCCGCGCGACTTCTACGAGAAGGACGACGACCTCCGCCGCGTGATAGACCTCATCGGTTCCGGCTTCTTCAGCCCGGATCGTCCGGACCTGTTCAAGCACATTGCAGACAAGCTCCTTACTCATGACCCATACATGCTCTGTGCTGACTTCCGCAGCTACGTAGACATGCAGAAGACTGTCGCAGAAGCCTACCAGGACAAGAAGCACTGGGCAGAAATGTCCATCTTGAACGTGGCTCGCATGGGCAAGTTCAGCTCCGACCGTACCATCAAGCAGTACGCCGAAGAAATCTGGAATGCCAAGCCGTGCAGCATCAAGTTGTAGTGAGGCATGAGGTCGCTTCGCTCTGAGGGCGGGCTTCGCCCTTCGAGGTCGCGGCTAAAGCCGCTCTGAGGTATGAGACCGGGCCTTCGGCACTTTGAAAAAAGCATGGAGCTCCGCGCAAGTATGAAAAGGTCCGCGATTTTTCGCGGACTTTTTTGCATTCACTTTGATTTTTCAGCGATATCGTTTTATTTCACGATGAGTTTCACCGCATTGGCGGCATTTTGCGCCGCACGTCGTCCCCAGTCAGCGCAGGCACCACTCATCAGTTTCAAGAAAAATTTGTGTTCATTAACCAACGAATCTGGAGAATGCACAATGTTTCCATCGGCATGGTAATGCGCAAGACTCACGGAATAGCTCGAAGACGAAAGTTTGCCAGCCTTCGCAAAATCAACGGATATGGTTCGCACATCATCCATGCTGTTGCGGTCTACGACAAACTCCAGGGAGACACCGGCAAATTCGCCCTTCGCAACAAGCATCGACATTCGCGCCTTGTCACCATCCTCAGAAATGGTGAAATTCGAAACGTTCAAATCCTCGAAGCGAAACATCGACAAGCAAAGACTCAAGTCATGCACCAGAATATCCAACGCCACATTCACATCGCGGCATCTTGCCGAATACGGATGCTTCCGGCAAAATTCAACATGCACAGGCCCCTGCAGCACACCAGCCAAATGTTCCCCTTCCGCATCAAGAGCCTTTAAATATCCCTTCAATTCACCAAGAAAATGCTTACGGAAATTCAGGAAAATCGGATTGAAGCATTCCGACTGCGCCACAAAAAGAACCACATTGTTTTTCGCGGCAAGTTCCACCAGTTCCTGCGCCTCGCTCCCAGAAGTAGCCAGAGGTTTTTCAACAAACACGGAAACTTTCCGTTCAAGACATTCCTTAATATAATGATAGTGAGTTCCCGCCGGAGAAGCAATCACGGCAAAGTCTATTTTTTCAGCCGTCAAGGCATCATCAAGCAATCCCGCGCGAAGATTTCCATCACCGCCGACATCCACCATATCAAAAATTCTTTTAAAACGGACTCCATTGGGTTCAAAAAAAGCACGATGTCTTCCGCCCATCGTACCATTTCCAATCAATATTGCATTATAATCTTTCATCATAGCTCCCCGAATTTCACACAACAAAATTCAAACAAACTACATCAAATATAGATTAATCTTTTCGAGCAGCATGTCTTAAATTCTTATCCATGTACATTCTTTGGTCCGCAATTTCCATAGCCTTCGAAAATTCAAGCGTAGAGGAAACCACTTCGCAAAATCCGAACGAAATTCCAATCGGTTCGCCCTTGAGCTGCATCGTCTTCGCCATCATGTTCATATTGCTGATGTACGACTTGCACTCTTCCTGATTCGTTGTCGGTAAAATCATCAGGAACTCGTCGCCACCCATGCGGAACATCACAGACTTTTCAGGAAGTCCCACGCGGAAGAGCGACGTGGCAAGTCTTATCAATTCATCACCGACCACATGTCCGAAACTGTCGTTAATTCGCTTCAAGCCATCGCAGTCAGCCGAAATTACGCACAAAGGATACATCCCAGAATTTAGGGAATTCACAAGCCAATAGTCAAGATAACGTCTATTGAAAAGGCCCGTCAGCATATCGGTTCGAGCGTAAGTTTCCAGTTCCTTCTCGAGTTTGACTTTTTCAGTCACGTTGTTGATAAGGCCGACAATACCAATAACCTTGCCACTTTCATCGCGCACAGGATTCTTGATCAGTTCAAGATACTCCGTTTCTCCATCCTGGTTTACTTCAATAACGTAGTTTGTCCCCTTGCCGGAACGAATAATCTGACGATCCTGTTCCATGGCAAGCAAAGCGTTTTCACGGTCCTTACGGATATCCAAGTCCGTCTTTCCGGCGATGTCCCAGTTCGGGTCTCCCGTCTGGTCAAGATGGCGCCAATAATGCGTCGCAAAGACATACCGACATTCGGTATCCTTGAAAAAGATATTCGAGGGAATTTCCTTCAAGATTCTTTTAAACAATTCATAATCGACTTTCATTACGTCCATAACACCGTTCCTTTCCAAACAGCAGTTTTCACTAAAATACATTATTATCAAGTTAAAGCAAATTCATTTACGACTTATGCATTTAAAGTTTAAAAAAAAGGAGTCTATCAACCTACAAAAGGCATTATTTTTACCAAGAATAATGCACAAACAAGCATCATAACGCGTTATTTTCAGCGGGAAAACGGCAATTTCGCATTGTATTTATGTTGCATTTGCACAGCGCCATCCGTTGAAACCGTCGCAAATTCAAAGTCCCCCCAGAGAGCAGAACAATAAATTTCCATGTCCTCCGAGAAACTGAGCAGATTATTTTTATGCCCCATTTTTGATGGATAAAGCGCCGTCACGACAGCCATATCGGAGTCGCTTCCAAAAAAGATGGCGGCCACTTTTTCGCCATCGTTTGAAAGTTCAATCAACGTCTCCGCCTTGCCGGGCAAACTCACCGATTCCCAGACATTGTTGATTCCGTCCACGAGAGATTCAATACTCAGGCCACTCTCCGAATTACCCATTTTCAAAATCGCAGAATGTTTCGGCGACTGTTTTACCCAATTTTTCAGCCACTTGAATTTCTCCAGAGTTTGCAGGGACTTGTGAAAGTTCTGATGAATTTTTTCAAAACCGATTCTGTTTCCATCCAATAAAAATTGAAGTTTCACCTCGGAGACAAACGATTTTTTCAAAGGCTTCAGCAAAAAGAGAATTGAATTATTTTGTACAAAATAAGCCTTTCGCAAAGAAAAATCTTTTAAAAAAGATTCGTACGCGGAATCCTTTTTTACGATGCTCTCTATTTTTGCAAAATCCGTCTTGTACTTTTTTTGGCGAAGCGCCGAAGCGCTATTTCTCGCAAGGTTCAAATTTTCCTGAATGTTTTCCTGAATCTGGATTTCGGGGCAAAGTTCATTGCGTCCAGTCTGCATTTTTCCTTTCTGCTTGGCGAACTCTGCCAAGTCAACATATTTTTTCGGCTTTTGGGCGTTGACGGTCGGGCCATGATATTTTGCGGAATCCACGAGGCGTCCGTTCTTGAATTTATATGCAAACTGAATCAGTGTATCCCTTTTGGAATCAAAGAAATCATGGTGACCAGCCAGCAGCACACCATTCACCCAATCCGCAGGAACAGAACCCGCCACCGGCTTTCCGAATATCCAGTCAAGATGCACACCACGCAGCATTCCAGGAGATTCAACAAAGACGCTATCCAAGTAGAGTCTTGATTTTTTCAACGACCAATAGGCGGTGTATCCGCGCAAATTAGCCGTACTTGACATTTTGAACGGATGCTTGCAGAAATTGGAACGGAGATACGAACTCAACGGATAATCATTCAGCGGCAAGCGCAAAACAGGAGCATCCGACTCGTCCGAATACACAGTCAAAAAATCCGGCGCCGGCACACAAGCAAAGCCAAGATGAATCAAGAGGAAAATGGCAGGTAATATCTTTTGCACAAAAGGAATATACAAATTCAGATGTATTTTGAATGGCTCGCGGCGGTGCGGAAACAGGAAAAAGAATTGTCTTGCCGCTCCTTAAAATTTATATTTGCGACGGAGATATTTTATGGAAATCAAAAAGACAAACGCAGCACGCATTCTGGACCGCTTCAAAATTTCATACGAACTTATTCCATATAAAGTAGACGAAAACGATCTCGGTGCGCAACACGTCGCCGACAGCCTCGGCGAAGACATCAACCAGGTTTTCAAGACCATCCTCGTTCACGGCGACAAAATCGGGTACCTGATTTGCGTAGTCCCCGGGAACCTGGAAGTGGATTTGAAAGGCGCCGCCAAGGTCAGTGGCAACAAGAAAATTGATACGGTTCCGCTCAAGGATTTGACTCCTCTCACCGGCTATATCCGCGGCGGTTGCAGTCCGCTCGGTCTCAAGAAGAACTTCCCGATTTTCATCCACGAGACGGCAATGCAATTCCCATACATTTATGTAAGCGCAGGCGAACGCGGCTTGCAACTGAAGGTCGCCCCCGCCGACTTAATCAAGGCCTGCCGCGCCACCGTCGGAACCATCGCCAGAGTCCCGCCCGAAGCACCGATGGATTAATTTGCAGCGGGAGATGCTTTTGCGCATGCGAGATGCAAATTAGTGGTTGGTGGTTAGTAAACAGGATTTGCGGCGGGAGATGCATTTTGCACATGCGAGATGCGCGGGGATTGGGGGGTTGAGCAATTTTCAGCTTACTCAATGACAATCGTCTCTTGAAAAAACGTCACCGCGAGCCTGCCAGTCGGCAGATAGGCCCGCCAGCCGGTGGGCAGGAAGCAAAGTGACGAAATGATCTGTTTGCGCATGCGAGATGTGCGGGGAGTGCGGTTTAATCGGAACCTGGCATGCGGTTTGACGTTGTAAGTTCCGATTTATTTGCCACAAAAGCGAATTTTTGGCAAAATGGTGGCCCAAAAGACGAAAAAAACGCGTTTTGGGCCTACATTTTATAAACAAATTAACATCTTTTTATACTTTCCAAGAAATAAGTAACACCGAAAGGGACCTAAAATGGCAAAAAAAACGTATTTGGGCCTACAAAAGAATCCGTTAATAGCAATTTCAACATAAAAAAAAGAAAAAAAGTACAAACAACATAACAAATCATAGACCCAAAATGAACAAAAATCCTAATTTGGGCCACCAATTTACAAAAAAAGGCTTTTAGAAACTTCAAAATAGGACGACATGAAAGGGGTTGCAAGAAACCGTTCAAGCAGCATCTCACAAATACCCATATTTTTTCCGTTTGCGAATCACGAAATACGTCACCATAAAAAGCGAAGCGACCTCTGTAGCCCAAAAGGCTAGCCAAATTCCATCAACGCCAAAGACCAGCGGCAACAGCATCACCGCCATCGACCCAAAGACAATGGAGCGCCCAACAGAAATCACCGCCGAAAGCACCCCGTTATTGAGCGCTGTAAACAGAGACGAACCGAAAATTCCAAAGCCAGAAAGCAAGAAGCAGAAGCTTACAATGCGGCAGGCGCGTTCCGTCATCACAAATAACTCGGAATTACGTCCAACAAAAATTTGGGCAAGCGTCGGCGCAAAAAGTTCAACCACCGTAAAAAGAGCAATCCCCAAAATAGCGATAATCACAATGCAGCGTTTAAAAAGATTTCGAAGTTCACCACGGTCTCGCGCCCCGAAATGATTCGAAATAATAGGCGCCACCCCATTACAATAGCCCACGAAAATATCACAAAAGATGAACGTCAAGTACATAACAACGCCAAACGCAGCCACTCCGTTTTCACCGACAAACTTCATCAACTGATAATTGTAAAGCGCCCCGATAAGCGAAGACGAGACGCCAGAAAGCAGCTCGGAACTTCCATTGAAGCAAGTTTTGAACAACGCCGCCGGAACCCAGCGCGTCCGAGCTAATTGAAGAGTGCTTCCGTTTTTACGAAAGAAGTAGAAAAAAGGAATCACGCCGCCCAAAATTTCGCTCACGACAGTCGCGTACCCGGCCCCCTCGAGCCCCAGGCCAAGAAGAGCCACAAGAATAAAATCCAGCACCATGTTCGCAATGCCTGCACCCAAAGTAACGCAGAAGCCGAGTTTCGGCTTGCCCGCCGTAATGAACAGTATCTGAAACATCGTCTGTAGAATAAACGCCGGAAGCGAAATCATCATGATATGTCCGTAAAGAACGCTATCATGCAAAAGGCCGCCCGACGCCCCCATCAGTTTCATAATGGGTTCCAGCAGGCACCAGAACAAGGCGACAAGAACGACACCCGCAATAAACGCGGAATACGTAATCAGCGAAAAGTATTCGTTCGCCATTTTTTTACGGCCACGCCCCTGAGCAGCAGCCACCAAGGCGCTACCGCCAGAACCAAACATCATACCCAAGGAACCGAGAATCATAATCACTGGGTACGACAAATTCACTGCGGCAAAAAGCCTGCTTACCCGCATAATTTGCGACAAACAGACCGTCCACTACGCCATAAATAGACGAAAAAACGATCATCGCTATTGAAGGTAAAGTAAAGCGCAAAAGCCTAGAATAGTTAAAATGATCAGACAAATTTATTTGCATGGGCAAAAGAATATAGTAAAGTAACTTTACCACATACGTAAAAATTACGTAAATGTTACGAAATACTTACTTTTTATCATATTACACATACAACGTCTATACGATATTCCTACAATTTTGCAAATAGAATTTTACAGCAAGCGCATTTTTATAGATTTTTTTTCTCAGCAAAATTTTTTATTATTCAAATTATGTTTCAACGCAAAAAATTTCTTCTGATTACAGCGGCCGTTGCGGCAAATTTGGCCGCCTGCGGTTCCGACGCCACCAGTGCTAGCGACAACACGGCAAAATCCGCAGTCGCAGACACAGTCTACGTCAGGGACACCGTCTACGTGCCCGCCGATACAGTCTACATCCCAATCGCAGATTCTGCGGCGAGTTCAAACTCGGCCGGGGCAAATTCCTCCGCAACAGTCGTTCCGTCCAGCAGTTCCTCCGCAAATGTCATCGCAAGTTCGGCCGAGGCAATCTCCAGCAGCGAGGTTGTCACCTCAAGCGAAACCGCGGCTTCGAGCAGCGTAACAACATCAAGCAGCGCCGCAGCACCCGACGGAGACCTCCTCTGGAGCGACGAATTCGACGGCACCGCCCTCGATGAATCCAAGTGGGGCTACAACATCGGCACCGGCGAAAACGGCTGGGGCAACTCCGAACGCGAATACTACACTAGCCGCCCCGAAAACGTCTACGTCAAGGACGGAATGCTCCATATCCGCGCGCAAAAGGAAGACTACGAAGGCTCCAAGTACACCTCGACGCGACTCCTGACGCAGAACAAATTCAGCTTCACCTACGGCACCGTCGAAGCGCGCATCGCGCTCCCGCTCGGCAAAGGCATCTGGCCCGCCTTCTGGATGCTCGGTGACAACATCGATAAAGTCAGCTGGCCTAGCTGCGGCGAAATCGACATCATCGAAGCCATCAACGACGAAAGCATCATCTACGGCACCCACCACTGGATGCACGAAGGGAACCACGCCCAGTATGGCAACTCCACCGCGGACCACCACGGAAGCAGCACAAAAATTGACATCTCCGAATTCCACAACTACAAAATGGTCTGGAACAAGGAATTCATCGAAATGTACGTCGACGACTTCATGTACCAGAAAATCGACATCAAGGACACGGCCGGAGACATGGGAACATTCCACAAGCCGTTCTTCTTTATTCTGAATGTCGCGGTGGGCGGAAGCTGGCCCGGCTTCGACATCGACGATGCGCAGTTCCCGACAGAAATGAAGGTGGACTACATCCGAGTGTACAAATAGGCCGCCAATAGGCAGCGAACGGCCCGATGCAGCCGTTTAACGAGGCATTTTGTGCCAAATTGGACTCTAAATTGCATTTTTCTCCAATTTGGAGCCCATGCAAACCATTTACAGCAAACTTAGACAAAGAACAACGTAACAAAACAAGCTCCTTTTTAAAAATTTTGAGAATTTGGAGCCCATTTTTCGCATATTTACAGCATTTTTTAGGCATACTCCGCCTTTTTTACTTATTTTAAAAAAGAAAGGAGATATTATGACCAACGAAACACTGAAAACGCTAGAAACCCGCCGCAGCTGTCGCAGCTTCAAACCGGACATGATTACCGACGAGGAGCTCGAAGCCGTCCTCCGCGCAGGAACCTTCGCCCCCTCCGGCAAGAACCAGCAATCCGCCATCATCATCGCCGTGACAAACAAGGATGTCCGTGACCAGTTCATGGAGGAGAACCGCAAAATCGGCGGCTGGCAAGAAGGTTTCGACCCGTTCTATGGTGCCCCCGTCATCCTCGTCGTTCTTGCAGATAAAGATGCAAACAACAAGAGCGGCACCTACATCAACGACGGAAGCCTCGTCATGGGAAATCTCATGAACGCAGCGGCAAGCCTCGGCCTCGGCAGCGTCTGGATTCACCGCGCCCGCCAGGAATTTGAAAGCGAATTCGGAAAAACATTCCTTGCAAAGCTCGGCATCGAAGGAAACTACGAAGGCATCGGCCACGTAGCACTCGGCTACCCCGCCACAGAACTCCCCGAAGCCGCAAAGCGCAAAGAGAACTACATCTACTACGTAAGCTAAGCGGAGTGTTGCAATCGCCGTTCGCAATAGGCGAAGGCAGCAAACGCAGTCATGGCGCAGCAGCACTCGACTCGTTCAAATTGAGACGCAACTAAAAATTTCCGAAGCACAGCCTTCGGGAATTTTTTGTAAATGCTTTTACGCATTTACAAATGTCTTATCGAGATTCTTTCAAAGCGAGGACTTCGGCTTCTGTCAATTCCGTATATGCACAAATTTTGTCCATTGGCTCGTTTGCAGCGAGCATTGCTTTTGCGATGTCAAGTTTCGTTTCGGAAACACCTTCTTTCCGACCTTCCGCCCGGCCGTCCCTTTTCCCTTGCAGGTAGGAACCCTGCTTTTCGTAAAGCATGTCTGTCATATTATCTACCTCTCCTGAAACCCCGTGCTTTAGCACGGGAAAGTGGCTCCGCCACTTGATAGTTGAAGGATGTCTTTTTCGATGAAACTTCGCAACTTTAGTTGCGCTAAAGTTTCACGAAAGAAGACCAGCAATAAAAGTTCATCGGTATACCCTTTAAAATTTACATCTTTTGCAAAATCTTTGTCAAGAAGCCTCTGCGCTTTTTCTTCATCGACGGTCTTGTCCTCGAGCACGTCGCGGAAAAGGCGCAGCATTTCCGCCCGCAGGGACATTTCGCGTGTCTCGTAGCGGTTATCTTCTTTCAAGCGGTCTTCAATGCGAAAAAATTTCGTCATCTCCACGAGGAATACGTCGAGCTTTTTGAATGCGTATTTGCGGTTCCGCATGAACTGGTATTGATGAAAATAGGTGTCGGGTTCGAGCGAGAACTGATCATCTACCAAAAGAGAAAGCACATAGATGTGCGGCAGATCGTAGCTCTGCGACTTTTTCGCCTGGTTATTCACGATGCGCGATGTGTAGTAAACGAGCCTGTCCACAAAGAGCTCGTTGTAATTCTGCTGCACTTCGATGAGTACAGGTTCCTTCGCCTGATTGTAACCGTAGATGTCAAAAATCGCGGTCTTGTTATCAAGAATTCCCGGTTGCTCCTGCACGCCCAAAGTGAATTCGGTTATCGCATTTTTCCCCGTAAGCCCCAGCATCGCATTCAGAAACTTGATGGTGCGCTCAGGCTTCCCTTCGTTCGCCATCAGCATCTTAAAAATCCCGTCGCTGAACGGATAAACGTTCCGATAGATTTTTCTGTACTTAGGAAGATTCTCGGGGTGTTCCTTGAGGTCGCGGGCCATAGCCCAGAACTGGCTCTTATTCATCATTACTCCTTTCCGACAGACAAGCTAAAACAGCCGGACATTATTCGCGAACACAAAATAGTGTTCAAAAGTTCACTATAAATTTAACAACAAAATACTCCAGCGTCAAGACACCGGAGTATTAATTTTCAATTTTATTCTTAACTTCCCAAAATTTTGTGCCTAAAAATTTAGGACCCGCGAAATATCGCAGGTCCTAGTTTCTACCCCCTGATGAAATTCAGTATCTCATCGTACGTCCGGTCGCTCTTGCCGATTGCCTCCAGCAGTTCACGCT
>JAZLIJ010000046.1:0-31571 GCA_045617325.1 Fibrobacter sp. | reverse complement strand
TTAATTGCACAATCGCTTCGCTCTTGTGCCAAATGCTGGCCTCGGTCATGTCCGTGCAAGCACGGCCGCGACTCTCGACCTACGCATTTGTGTTAATTGTTAATTGTTAAACCACCTTCTCCGTGACGATTCTCCATTCGCCAGGTTGCAGCTTTCCAAGAGGAATGTTTCCGATTTGCACACGCACAAGGCGCAGAGTCGGGAAGCCGACTGCGGCTGTCATGTGACGCACTTGGCGATTTTTTCCCTCGATAAGCGTGAGCTTTATCCAGCTTGTGGGAATGTTCTTGCGGAATCTTACTGGGGGATTTCGCTCCCAGAGATTTGGGGCGGAGACGATTTCCGCTTTGCAGGGCTTGGTGTGGTAGCCTTGGATAACGACGCCTTTGGCGAGTTGCTTTACAGCTTCTTCGGTAATTTGTCCGTCAACTTGTGCGAGGTAGGTACGCGGATGCCCGAATTTCGGGTCCAGCAGCTTCTTGATGAGCTTTCCGTTGTCTGTAAGGAGCAGTGCCCCTTCGCTATCGTGGTCGAGGCGACCGGCGGCGTAAATGCCCGGTGGAAAGTGAAATTCGTCAAGAGCCTTGTGACCGGCCTCTTGTGTAAATTGACTCAAGACACCGAACGGCTTGTTAAAAAGGATGACTGTAGACATTTGAAACGCTGTCTGCGATACTAGACGATGCGCATGGCCTGCGTTTCGTTCTTTGCCGCTCTTTCGTAATCTTCTTCCGTTGTACGTGCCGGGTCCCAGACGATGACCTTGTTTCGTCCAGATTCCTTGCCTTCGTACAAGGCTTTGTCGGCCAACTGAATGCTGCGGTCCGCGCCGAGCCTGCTGTCGTAAAGGGCTACACCCAGGGTGATGGTCACCTTGATTTCCTGGCCGCCGAATCGGACCGAGGATTCCTCGATTTGCTTGCGGAAGCGTTCTGCGACGACAATTCCGTCTTCAAGAGGCGTCTCGGGAAGGAGCGTCAAAAATTCTTCGCCACCGAATCTCGCCAGCACGTCGTACTTGCGCAAAAGGCTGCGGATAGTGCTTGCCACGGACTTCAGAATCAAGTCACCGGCCGCATGTCCGTAGGTGTCGTTGACATTCTTGAAGTGGTCGATGTCGAAGAAGATGATACTGAACGGCTTGTGGCTGCGTTCTGTTCTTGTCACTTCCTTCTCGATTGTCTTTTGCATGTCGCGGCGGTTCGGCAATTGCGTAAGTTCGTCCGTCCTCGAAATCAAGTCCAGCTTTCGGTTCGCCTCTTCGAGTTCCTGTGTACGTTCGCGGACTTCGCGTTCCAAGTCTTCCCTGTGGCTGTTGAGCTGCTGGATTTGCTTCTTGATGGTTCCGTGCATCTGGTTGAAAGCTAAGGAAAGCTGCCCGATTTCATCCTTGCGGTTTCCGACATGGATTTCCTCGACATCCATGTTCCCATTCGTGATTTGCATAATGTGCTCGATGAGCCTGTTCAGCGGGTGTCCAAGCATCATGATGAGCCAGAAGGCCGTCATGAGGATGGCGATGATGGAACTAATCAAGATAATCCAGCTGACATGCTTGATGGACGATACCATGGCGTCAATTTCTGCCTTGGGTTGCAGGGAAATCAGGCCCAGGTCGTAGTTCGGATTATAGGTGTAGTTGATGAGGTAAGTGGAACTGTCGCTGAGCGTAACGAATGTGTGGCTGTCCGTGTCAGGCTTTTTGATGTCGAAGTTCTTTAGACCGAGTTCAAAAATCTTGTGCGTTCCATTGAGCCAGCGCTTGAGGTCGGGATGGTAAAGAATTTCGCCTGCGGAGTTGACTGCGACCAGAAAACCGTTCTGCCCCACCTTGTGTTCCGATAAAAGCTTCCATAGGCGGCGGAAGGAGAATTTGGCGACAAGGCTTCCGTCTCCGAGCGCTCTGTCAATGACGATGACCGCGAAGGCGCGCTTCGGCGTATTGTCCGATTCACGGTACCAGGGCGTAATATATGGTCTGTGCGGGTTGACTCTGCCAAAATCAATAGGGTAGCTTTCCGCTGTTGCCGTCAACATGGAATTGTCGCATATCAGACTGTCTTCCCTGTTGAATAGCGAAACCGTTTCGCCCGAAATGAACAATGTCGAAATGGTGTAGCTCTTGAGGTAGCTTGCTGCCGTCGTGGCGTTCATGCTTGCAATTTCGGACGTCTTTGCAAGAAGCGAAAGACGGCTTGCGAACTGCTCCATTTCGTTGTTTGCGGTAAACGCCATCTGTTGCAACTGAGTCTTGTTGGTATTGACGTTCCATGTAAGAGTCGCTTCCATTTGGCGTTCGTTGAAGAAATAGGTACCAACGGACACAATGAGCAACATTGAGACAATCAAAAGCAGAATGCTTTTGAGAATGATGCTCTTTGAGAAACTGGTACCTCTTATACTCTTCATAACCGTAAGGGAAATCTAGAAAAAATTTTTTTTGAGATGCCCTTAGTGCTTGCGTTTTCTTGCGTAAGCGAATGCAAAGCCAAGTATAACCATGATTGCGAATATCCAGGGCGTCATGCTGCCGCCGTTTTCTTCGCTAGACACGCTCTCCTGCTCCTGGACGGACTGGGAATCCGCAACAGCCTGGACCGTCTTTTTCTGAGCCTTGTGCCAGATGGACTGGAATTCCGCAAAAGTCATCGAGGTCGAGTTTGTGTAGCCAAGACGCTTGTCGATATCGCTTGTGTACTTCGAGAAGATTTCGTAGAGCTTTTCCTCGGAGTAGAGGGACGGAATTTCGAGCTGGTCCCAGACGGCGCTGAACATGCTGATGAGAATCTGCTCGATATCGCCCCATTCAGGAATGGTGGTGTATGTCTTGCCGGTTCTGAGCGCTTCGACCATAATCTTGTAGGATTCATCGCTGGACCAGCTTTGGAGCACTTTCTTCGATGCGGGCAGGAATCCGATCTGCTTGGTATAGGCATCCAGGTTGTCGTCCTGGGTGAGGAACAACAGAAGATCGATTGCCTCTTGGCGCTTGTTGCCGGAAGGAATGGCGAGGTTGCTTCCGCCGATGAAGCTTACAGAACCAGCCTCTCCTTGAGGAATCGGGAAGACGACCACGCTGTCGCTTCCGATAATTGCGTTGGAAAGGCCGCCCTTGGTGCCGTCGATTCGGGTTTGCATCACAATTTCAGCGGTGTTTACGATGAATGCCAATTCGCCTGCATTGAACTGCTGGGCAATCTGGGCTGTGTTCGTCTGTAGCGCTTCAGGGTTGACAAGGGAGTCCAAAACGAAGTTCAGGTATCTTGCGATTCCGAATAAAGTCTTTTCGGACAGAATGTTGGAACGCCACTTGTTGTTCTCCTTGATGAGGAAGTCTCCGCCGTTACTCCAAATCCAGGGAGCAAAATTATGCGGAATGTTCCAGTCGGTCTTGCCGGGGAATGCGAAGGCGCGGATGCTTATGTCGTCCACGGTCTTATCGTTACTGGCGTTAATCTTTTTAAGCGCACTGATAAATCCTTCGTGTGTGGCTATATCCCTAGCTGTGATGCCGTTCTTTTTGAGAATGCGCTTGTTTGCAAGAATCGGGCGAATGTCGATGAACCATGGCACCGAGTAGATGGTTGTGTCTGCGTCAATGCGGGTGGTGTTCCAGCTGACTGGAACGAAACGGTTGGAGTCAATTTGCGAAAGGTACCTGTTCAGGGGAAGAATCTCGCCGCGGGCGGCAAAGTAGGCGACCCAGGTCGTCCCTAGCTGTAAAACGTCAGGAGCGTTTTTCTTGGTGGAAAGAGTTGTGGAAATGCGGTTCCAAGCCTCTCCCCAGTCGAGAACTTGCACTTTGGTGGGAATGCCTGTTTTCTTTGTGAACAGGTTCAGTCGCTGTTCTAGCTTTTCCTGCGGGGAAGCTCCGTTTGGCATAATCCAGACGGTCAATGGAGCTGTTGATGTTGCTGCTGCAGCTGCGGGAGCGGGGCGGACCGTTTTTGCCTTTGCCTTGGCTGCAAAAGCCGACGAAAAGGCCAACGTGGATATTACGGAAAGTGTTGCTATCGTTTTGATGAATTTTCCCATTTTTCTTCCTTCCCCATTTTATAAATGGGCAAAATAAATCCGTATTTGTAAATTAACATAAAAAAAGAAAAATTGAAAAATAAAAAGAAGAAAAAAGTTTAAAAAATATGGATATGATAGCCATTTCTGGAATAGTCCACTATAGAGACAGGCTTCTTGTATGCAAGCGCCCTCCGCTATCGGCCTTTCCCTGCATGTGGGAATTTCCGACAGAACTGCTCGAAGGGGAGGAAACTCTGGAAGATGCCCTGGAGCGCCTGTTTTTTGAGCGTTTTTCCGTTTTGCCACGAACAATAGAAGTGAAGGCGGGGCTGAATCTTGAGCGATTTGACGGAATGCGGCTTTATCTTGCGCATGTGGTACTTGAAAAGCGCAAGTGGGATGTCTACGGATATTCCGACTTTAAATGGTTGAAGCTCAAGGACTTGGAAAAGTACAGGCTAGCGCCTGCATGTGAGGAATGCGTCAAAAAAATGCGACAAAGCGGATATTTTTGCGGATAAAACGCTTGGATGCTTTTTTTTTTTTATATTTCTGTTAGTCTTTTGATTGAATAATATTAACCAAGGAGTTATCAATGAAAAAAGGCATTCTCGCACTTCTCTGTGCAGGCATGATTGCACTTACCGGTTGCTACGGCAGCTATGCTTGCTTCCACAAGATCCACAAGTGGAACGGCACTCTTGGCAACAAGTGGCTCAATTCTGTTGTCCACTTCGTGCTCAACGTGATTCCGGTTTACGGCATTCTCTACTTTGTTGACATCCTCGTTTTCAACACCATCGAATTCTGGATGGGATCCAACCCGCTCGCCTCTAGCGACTCCTACTTCGAAAAGGACGCCCAGGGCAATACGGTTGCCGCCGTGAAGAACGCCGACGGCACCATGACCGCTACTTTCACTACTGCAAAGGGTGAATCTGCAACCTTCACGTTCCAGCGTGACGAAAACGTTGTCCGCGCTCTCGATGCTAACGGCGATGTCGTTGCTCAGTACAACATCGAAAAGTAAGTCCATCGTATAAAGTGGAATATCAATTTCCTTGAAATTGGAGAAGTCCCGGTGTTGTGCCGGGGCTTTTTTATGTATTTTATCGGCATGGTTTTGCTTGTACGAATTATGCGCTGTTTCAAAAGAGACTGCGTATGCAAGAGAATTGCAGCGGCTCTCGCTGTAGTTTGTTTTGGTGCATGCAATTCCGATTTGAGTCGCGGTGATGACGCCTTGAAGATTGGCGATTACGACCGCGCCATCGTGAATTTTTCAAAAGTCCTGGATGCTGACCCCCTGGACAGGGATGCGCGTTACGGGCTTGCGCTTTCGTATTTTGCCGTTGCCGAGCAGAAGGAGCACCTGAAGGCGCCGACGCGATCCCTTTGGGAATCGGCCGTGAAGGAATTCGAGATTTTGTCGAAAGTGGATCGGAGCGCCGAAATAGACGCCTCGTATTCCACGAGCCTTTTTTACCTGGCGCGTGCGCTGCTTGCCGAAAATGGGCGTGAAAACGTGCTTCCGCTCTTGAACCGTTCGGTTGAGCTCGACAGCCTCAATTTTTTCAGTTACAACCTCAAGGCTTTGTTGCTTGGCAACATGGGCAAGTCCGAGGATGCCAAGAAAATCTACATCTACATCGTGACGAAGGATTCCAAGTTCGCCTCGGCGTATGTCAATCTCGGAAACCTGTACTGGAATGCGGGGGATGTGGAATCGGCGTGGGATGTCTGGTCCATGGGGCACGAGGCGCTGCCGGAAAACGAGGCACTTGCGCATTGGACGCATGTGGCGGAAGATTCTCTCAAGGCTAAAGTCATGTCGGGGCAGTTATGAGTAAGGTGCCTCAGACAGAACGAGTTAGCTTGCTTGACCGTGTCACGGGCGGCGTTTTGCTCCGTTGCGGCGGCGAAGCCGATATTTACAGGCTCTTTTCCGAAAAGCAGAACCTGATTCTGAAATGGTACAAGAACGATTGCCATTTCAACCAAGCGATTGTCGAAAAGACGGCGCGGACCCGTTGCCCCGGTTTGTACAGGATTTTGGAATGGGGCATTCGCGACAACCATTCGTACTTGGTCTACGAATTTGTCGATGGACTCAATTCGGGGCGTATCGACTGGTTGCCTGTGCCTGTCGCCCTTTTTGCGCTTCGCCAGGTGGTCGCGACGCTTTCGACTTTGCAAAAGCAGGGAGTCTCGCATGGCGACTTGAGCCCGTCCAATGTGATTTTTACGATTCCGAACTTCGTCTCGAGCGTGCTCCCGTTGCAGGCGGTACTGATTGATAGCGGCATCAACGGAATCGGCGCCCCGGCGTATGCCGCCCCGGAGCGTTTCCAGGGGGCGCCTCCCAGCGAGAAAAGCGACATCTACAGTCTGGGCATGCTCCTGTACCGCTGGATTGTGGGCAACAACCTGCTCAATGCCGACAGCTTCGACTCGTTCGCCTCGCAGGGGGCGTCCATCGAAAGCCTGAACATCACCGAAAAGATTTATCTGCTCGAAAGGGGTGCTTTGTCGGATGTGGAGAACGAATCCGAGGTCCTTGCCGCGCTGGACCCGATCTGGAGACGGACGCTTCGTCTCAAGCGCGAGGACCGTGCCGAGGACTTGGAGGAACTTGACGAAATCCTCGAAATCGCTCTTAATAAGGTGAGCGGAGGCGGAGTCTCCCTCGTCAGGATTGTTGAAAAGTTCGCCCAGGAAAACGTTCTCCGCTTTATGGAAAATGGAAAAACGCGACAAAAAGTTCCAAATTCCAAAGAATCCGTTTTGCCTTACAAAATTGTAAGTGAAAAAAGAAAGTTTAGCTGGCAGAAAAATTACCTTATGATAGGTCTCGTAGTTATATTAGTCTTATTTGCGCTAGTGGTTCTTCTCGGAACCAGGAGTCCCGATATTGACGCTACGGGAAAAATCATGTTGAAAAAGTCCCGTAGTGTGAATACGCTCGAAATGGAGGTGCCGTTGCCTACGGTGCCGATGGACAGCCTGCTGAAAAGCCTGCCGACTCCTGATTCCAAGTAACCGATGTGGAAATGTTTATCAAGGTGATGTTTGATGAAGTCGGAAACGGTACTTGCAACAGAAAAGATGCTCGAGGTAGTCAAGATTCTTCTGGATGAAGAGGAACCTACGAGGCTTTTTACCAAGATTCTCGATGTGGCGGGAGAAGTTCTGCATGCGGATGCCGCCGTGCTCGATATTGCGGGCGAGGCGCCGCTGCATTATTCGAACCCGGAACATGTATCTATTTCAATTTCTGCGGTGAAACTCGCCAAGAGGGAGAATCGCGCTGTCGTGTGGAACCAGCTGGATGACGAAAACGCCGACTTGTCGAAGTCCATTGTGCAAAACCAGCTGACGAGCATCATGGTGTCGCCCTTCCGCACTCCCGATTCCGAGTCCGGCTACCTCTACTTGCAAAGGGCCGCCCGCGTCGATCCTTTCTCCGAAGAGGACCGCCACCTATTCGACTCCTTTGTCGCCGTGTGCGAGAAGTTCGCCTTTTCCGCTTATGACCGCCTTCGCGACAAGGAATCCCTCGATGTTTTGAAGAATGTCATTCGCAAGGATGGCGTCGTGTATGCATCTCCCGTGATGAAGGACGTGTTTGCCTTGGCGGACAAGCTTGCGCCGCTTCCGATGCCGGTGATTATCCGCGGCGAGACGGGAACCGGCAAGGAAGTCTTTGCAAAGTACATCCACAAGCACAGCCCCCGCGCCGACAAGGCTTTTGTCGCGGTGAACTGCGGCGCCATTCCGGAGAACCTGATGGAATCGCTTTTGTTTGGGCATACGAAGGGCGCATACACAGGGGCCGTGGATTCTCGCAAGGGTTTTTTCGAGGAGGCCGACGGCGGAACCATATTCCTGGATGAAATCGGCGAACTTCCGATGAACATGCAGGTGAAGCTGTTGCGCGTGCTACAGGAAAAGCATATTACGCGCGTGGGCGACAACCGCGAGATACCCGTGAACGTGCGCGTCATCAGTGCGACACATGTGGACTTGGAGGCTGCCGTCCGCGAAAAGCGCTTCCGCGAGGACTTGTACTTTAGAATCCAGGTGATGCCGCTTGTGCTTCCGCCGCTCAGGGAACGCGGACAGGACATTGTGCTCTTGGCCGAGGAGTTTGTAAAGCGCTTTGGCGCTGAATATGGCAGGGGCAAGCTGCGTATGAGCCGCAATTCCGAAAAGGCGCTGCTTGGCTACCATTGGCCGGGAAACGTGCGTGAACTGGAAAATCGCATCCAGAAGGCGCTTGTCCAGGCGGTGCATGGCGTAATCCAGCCTTCTGACCTTGGCCTGGATGCGGTGCAGCAGCAGGCGAAGGAATCTCCGCGCACCTTGAAGGAAGCCCGCGAGGCAGTCGATAGGGAAGTCATCAGCCGCGCCCTCAAGGACAGCAACGCGAACTTGACTCTGGCTTCTACGATTCTCGGAATCGACCGAAAGGTGCTGCGTGAAATCATGGACCGCCTCGGGATGAAGAAAGAGGATTTCAAGGCGAACTGATTATGTCGAAATTGAAAAGGAACAAAGGTTTGGGTATGAAAAGAGTTTGCGTGGCTTTGCTTGTTTTGTTTGCTGTTTCTGCATGCGTGGCTGCCGGATTTGGCGAATCTCCTGAATCCAGCGTCCCGACGCCTGCCGAAAGCGGCGATGCCGTTCGCAATGTGCCGGACATTGGCGCAAAGGAAAATGCGGATTGGCAGAAGCTGCGTGAAGAGCGTCGCGAGGCCCGCGAGCAGATTTTGCAGAGACTCAGAAACTCCGCCGAAGAGAAGGACGCACTGCGTGAGAATGCGAAGGTGCAAAAAAAGGAGAAGGCCGCGGCAGGCGCTGAAAATTCAGTGGTTCCGCCGCACGAAAGGAACGGACTCAATCCGATGATCAATCCCTCCGTGAACAAGGAAAAGGAACATCCTCTAATTTCGCCGCCGGGACAGTTGAAGGACAAGGGCGACAAAAGGCTGGAGCACGGAAACGCCAAATCCGGAAAGAACAACTTGAAACACCCGGGTTTGCCATGATTCGGGGCGTATCTGTCATTCTTTTGCTGTTGGCATCCCTTGTGTGGTCGGAAACCCAGGAGGACATGTATTTTCGCGCCCTCAAGGCCGAAGAAGCGGGCGACCTGACTCTTGCGCTGAAGACTTTCGAGGAGGCCGTCGAAATTCCCGGCCCCTATACCGCAGAACTCAAGGAGATTGTCGGCAAATACTACGAGGCGCTCGGCCTGAATGAAAAAGTCGAGGAAAGTCCTTGGGAGTTCTGCCTTATGGGGAACTTGGGCTTTGCCGGCCTTCGCTACTGGGAAAAGGGCTCTGATGCCGAAAACGGCGGAAAGCTTGGGCTTACGCTGTCGCCAAGTCTTGACTACACTGCGGGCTTGTGGATGCATTCTTTCGGTGCGACCGTTTCGGGGGATTTCTTTTTGAACAATGACGAGATGTCGGTGCTCGATACGAGCGACTGGAATTTGTCGCTTGGACTTGAGTATTCCCTGATGGGCAGAAACCTGATGCTTGATGTGGGAGTGGATTTGGAACTTGCCGAAAAGGAAGATGCGCATCCGACTTTTTACGGTTTTGGCGAATACGATTTTTACAAGTTCGAGAAGCAGCGGGTGGGCGCTGTCGCAAGCGCCTACTACGATACCGATGGCCCGCTATCGCTATCGCTACAGGGCGCCTGGTTCAGGACTGCTTCTAAGGGATGGAGCGGTTCCGCTTACCTGGGTATAAAGTTCGAAGTGGATTCTGTCGCCGACTACAAGGGTTACTTGGCCGCCTACGAGAAGGCGCTGACCGCGGAATACGACGCCTACATGAACGAAGGCTTGGAGGCCATTGACCGGTGCTGGATGGCGCTGGGCGAATCTTGCTTCGACCTGGATTCCGCCGCGCTGGAAGCGCAGTACGGGGCTAAACCGCAGCAGGAACTCGTAAACCCGGATTCGCTTGAAATCGGGCTTTACTGGGGCAAGTGGATGGGACCGAACCTGCGGGCCAAGGTGGCTTATGGCTTCGAGAACAAGATTACCCTGGAGGCTTCGCTGAATCTGTATTATGGCATGGTCATCGATGGCCCTGACGCGGATTATGAAAACGTGAAAAAGTTTACCGGAAACTGGGCCGCCACCGCTTACTGGAAGTACGAAATCTTCAAGTTCTACCTGGGGGTGCAGCAGTCGTACAAACGCTACATCCTGCCTGATTTTTACAAGAGCGTCTACGCAGAAAGCAGCCTGCTTTCGCAGTTCAAGCTCGGCGTGAGGTGGAGCATTTAACCTATGGAATCCGCTTATGCGGAAATCTTCAAATGAAAAAGACCGGTTTAAAACCGGCCTTTTTCAGTGGAGGTAGGGAGAGTCGAACTCCTGACCTATAGATTGCGAACCTAGCGCTCTACCAACTGAGCTATACCCCCAATTAGGTGAACGTAATATAGTTTATTAGGCTGCTTTTGGCAAGAGGAAGGTTCCGATTATCAATGAACATGAATAACGCTTGGCAACTGATTGATTAGGATGAGTTCATCCATTATGAAGGGGGGGGCATGTTAATTTACGCAAAAATTGCAATATATAGTCTAAATTGTAATATTTTATAAATTTTTCTCTCGCGTTTCATATTTTTTTGATATCTTTTATGTTGAATTTTATTATGGGGTGGAATCCCTGTTTTAATGAAGGAGAAATTATGCTCAAAAAATGGCCGATTTTGGTTATGACGCTTGCCATGGCGGGTGTGGCGAATGCGGCGTACAGTGGAACGCCGACTGCGAAAGAGTCTTTTACAACAGGAACAGTCGATGGCAAAAACTGTTATATGATTGGCACTGCCGAAGACCTCTACGGATTTGCGGCCATCGTGAACGGTGGCGAAAGCGATGCCTGCGGTGTGCTTACTGCGGACATCACGGTGAATACGGGCGTGTTGGCCTCGACAGGTGAACTGAATACATCCCCCGAAGGAGGCTTCATTTCGTGGAACCCGATTGGTTTTGAGGTATCTTTTAATGGTTTTTTTGACGGCCAAGGTCACACCATTTCGGGATTGTATTTTAATGATGACGGGCTTTCGAATATAGGTTTGTTTGGTTCTGTTAATGGTGGAGTTAATGGTGAAAATGAAATTGAAGCCACTGAAGCCACTATTAAAAATGTGGGTATAAAGGACTCCTATTTCAGAGCAGGTTATTTTGTAGGTGGTGTTGTTGGTTATGTATTTGGTTATGGATCGTTGGATATTGAAAATGTGTTCAATGCCGCGTATGTAGAGGCAATTTCTGAAGAAGAGGAGGTCTTCGGCCTTGCCGGAGGACTTGTTGGCTATGTAGAAAATTCAGATGGTCAAATCCTAGTCTTGAATATAACCAATGCTTACAATGTAGGCTCAATTAAGGGGAAGGACGAATATCTTGTTGGTGGTCTTGTAGGCAAAGTTAATGTAGATAAGTATGAGGTAGTTAATAAGAGTGTAGTTTATGTAAATATCAAAAATGCCTTTAATTATGGAAAAGTAAATGGTGGCACTATAGTGCCTTCCATGGTATTTAATAATGACGATCTCCATTTTGATATTCAAAACAGCTACTATTTAGCAGAGGAAAGTGCTGGTATGGGAAAGTCGGGAAAGTCCGCCGAAGAATTCGCCAACGGTACGGTTTATGCCGCATTGCATAGCGCCGAGGATGGCTCTGTATGGCACCAGTATAAAAACGATGCATATCCAACGTTTGTGGAGAAAACGGGTGAGGATCCTATTGCTACGCATAGCGTGACTTTGCATTATTCCGCAACAGAGTCTGAAACGATTTATTTTGCGGAAGGTGCGGCAACACTGCTCCCGACGGCGGACGAGAACGGAAATATTATCGTGGGCTGGTATGATAATTCGGACTTTACAGGGACCAAATATTCCGAAATTCCTGCAACAGCAACAAGCGACCTGCAACTTTATCCGAAGGCGATGGAACTTGATGGCGACGGCTTCTACAAAATAGCGACGGCGGACGACCTTTATGCCTTCGCTTCTGCAGTGAATAATAACAGTACATTCGCTACCGCCAAGGCCAAACTCATTGCCGACATCGTGGTGAACCAGAACGTACTTGGAACGAATAATGCGAATGTCAATGCAGATGGTTCTTATAATAATGCCCAGGCGGCTTCTAGCTTCACGCCGTGGACTCCGATTGGAACAAGCTCCAACGCTTTTAAGGGCGTGTTCAAGGGTCAAGGCCACACCATCAGTGGATTGTATTTCAATAATTCGGAAACGAACAATGTCGGCTTGTTTGGCTATACATCTGGCGCGGTTACCATTGATGGCGTTGGCGTGGTTGACTCCTACTTCTGCGGAAAGGATTATGTTGGCAGCCTTGTTGGACAAGCCGTATCATCTGGAGCAAATGAGTTGACTGTGACAAAGTCGTATAACAAGGGCGCTGTGACGGGAAACAGCAATGTCGGTGGTCTCGTTGGTAAGAATGGAAATGTTAAGTTCTCATACAACACAGGCTCTGTGACGGGAACCAGTAATGTTGGCGGTCTCGTTGGTTCGAATGCCAACAACAATGGTCAAAATGGTTTCGAAATTAACGGTTCCTATAACGTCGGTCTTGTGAAAAAGGGAACAGACGTTGGAAACGCTGTGCTGGGTGAAGGATGTCCTACAAATGGTCAAATTAGTGCCGTCAAGAATGTTTATTATCTCGCTGGTTCTGGCGATGAGTGCTCTGGTGCTTTTTCGATGACCTCGTACGAATTTGCTGATGGCTTGGTCGCTATTACGTTGCACAATGATAAAACCACCTTGGGTGCAGACATTTGGGGCCAGGTTGTGGGTACCGATAAAACTCCGGTGCTGACAGGTGAAATCAAGTTCCCGATTACCTTGGATAATAGTGATAACTGCTATGAAATCTCGAGTGCAGAAGACCTCAACGTATTTGCCGCCATCGTGAATAGTGGTTTCAAATCTGATGCTTGTGGCAAACTCACAGAAGACTTTGTGGTGAACGAGAACGTTCTTGCTAACGTGAATAGCGATGGGACGCTTAAGGACGGTGTGAACTTCACCCCATGGACTCCGATAGGTTTTGGAACGAATAGTTTTAACGAGAGTATTTCGTTCAAGGGCACGTTCAAGGGTCAAGGCCACACCATCAGCGGCCTGTACTTCAATGATGCTGGCGCTGAGAATGTTGGTTTGTTTGGCGATGTATCTGGAACAGTATCCATTGATGGCGTTGGTTTGGTGGATTCGTACATCATGGCTAGTGGTTGGGTCGGCGGTCTTGTCGGTTTTGCTAGTGGCTCGTTGACCATAAACAATTCCTACAATGCAAGTTCCGTGACGAGCTCTTATGCCTTTGGAGGCCTTGTTGGAGCGGCCGGTAAAGGTAGTTCTTTGGCTATAAGCAATTCGTATAATGTAGGTTCGCTGAATGGTGGCGAATGGGGCGGCGGTCTTGTCGGGTATGCCAATGCATTGGTTGTCTCCAATTCGTACAATGCGGGGTCTATATATATTAGTGTAAATGACGCTTATGTGGGTGGCATAACCTCCTCGGTGGATGTGGCGTCGAGTGTAACAAACAGCTTCAACTATGGCTCTATTAGCTATCCTACTGGCAATAGTGTAAATAAAGATGATCTTGTCGCTGACGGCGCTGACGGCGGTGAGGGCGAAGTAAAGGTAACAAAAAGCTTCACTATCGGTGAAAGTAGATTTGATGGCGATGGCTCCACGAAGATGACTTCCGATAAATTCAAAGACGGTACGGTTTACGCTGCTTTGCATAGCGACGAGGATGGCGATGTGTGGTTCCAGAGTCCGGGTGACAAGTACCCGACGCTCTCGCAAGAGAAGAACGGCCCTGCTGTGCATGTGGTGACTTTGAACTATCCCAAGGAAGGTTCTTCGTCGGAGTATGATTCGGAAACGATTTCGTACGTGGAGGGCTTTGACAAGTCGTTCCCGACAATGGATAAGAATGGAACCCCCATTTTGGGCTGGTACTCCCTTGAAAATCCGTCTTCGCTCATGACGGAAATCCCGACGTCGACGACCGATGATGTTATGACTCTCTTCCCGAAGATGTATGAGCCCGCTGCTGACGGCTGCTACGAAATTGCCACCGCGAACCAACTCTATCTGTTTGCCGCAGTCGTGAACAATGGTAAAGCAACTGCTTGCGCCAGACTCACTGCGAACATCGTGGTGAACCAGAACGTACTTGGCGAAAACAATGCGAATGTCAATGCAACTACAGGCGAATACATTGGCACAACAACCGACTTCCGCGAATGGACTCCGATAGGTTTTGGAAAAGATAACGAAAATATTGTTTCGTTCAATGGTTTATTCGATGGCCAAGGGCATAGTATATCGGGCTTGTACTTCAATAAAGCAGATGCACAATACGTTGGCTTGTTTGGCACTCTGTCAACAGCTACTATCAAAAATGTCGGTGTTGAGGATTCATATTTCAAAGGTTCTGATTGTATTGGCGGCATTTTGGGTTTTGTTGATGTTGATGCAAGCGTAAACATTGAAAATGTGTACAATGCGGCAGTTGTCGTAGGCAGAGATCGTGCTGGTGGCATTATCTGTGGTGATTTTGGTAATAAATCACATGTGACTAATGCTTACAATGTGGGCATGGTTTTTGCGGAATCTTATGCAGGAGGCATTGTTGGTTATAATTATAGTGACGAAAAAACTACAATTCACAATAGCTTTAACTACGGAACGGTTTCTGCTGGCACAGGTACGGCTGGCGCTTTGGTTGGGGCTGTGGCTGCCAACGCTGATGCAGCCGGTTTCTCCGTCACCAATTCCTTCTACCTGGGCGATGCTGCCAACGGCGGTTATGGCGAATACAAGTCCGCATCCGACTTCGAAAACGGCACTGTGCTTGCTGCTTTGCAGAGTAACGCTGATGGCTATATGTGGAAACAGGGGGGGAAGTACCCGGTATTCGACACCTTCGAACCTGCTACAGATGGCTGCTATGAAATTGCGAATAGAAACCAACTCTACTGGTTTGCCGCTATCGTGAATGACGGAAAAGCCAATGCTTGCGCCAGACTCACCGCGAACATCGTGGTGAACCAGAACGTACTTGGCGAAAACAATGCGAATGTCAATGCAACTACAGGCGAATACATTGGCTCGAATTCCGCATCCTTCAGTAAGTGGACTCCGATTGGCAACAATTCCAATCCGTTCACTGGCTCGTTCGACGGTCAGGGATACTCGATTTCCGGACTGTACTTCAATGGCGAGAATGTGTACGATGTCGGCCTGTTCGGCAAAGTCCAGGGCGATAAAGACGGAGCCTCTATCGAAAACGTGGGCGTCGAAGACTCCTACTTTGGCGACAAGGGCACGACTGGTGATCACGTTGGCGGCATTGTCGGCTCGATTACTCAAGGCGGTACCGTGAATGTGACGAACGTGTCCAGCGCAGCAGTCGTTGTTGGTTACGACTATGTCGGCGGCATTGTCGGCTATGTCCTGGGTACCGAGGGCGATCTCAATCTGGACATTACCAATGCTTACAACGTCGGTATGGTGAAGGGGCACGGTTACGTTGGTGGCCTTGTCGGCGAAGTCAATGATGATAGGAGTAACCACAATATTACTATAAACAACAGCTATAACTATGGAGAAATCTCTTACGAAATTACCAATGGCGGAACTCCTCTGATTGGTTCTGTAAAGAACAATGGAAGCGTTGCGAAAATTGAAGTCAACAACTCCTACTACCTTGGCACTGAAACTGCCGGCGGTTACGGCACTAATAAGTCCGCCGAAGAATTTGCCGACGGTACGGTGCTCGTTGCATTGCGTAGTGGCGATGGCGGCAACGTCTGGGTGCAGAATCCTAACGACAAGTACCCGACCATTGACATCAACGCGACGAATGCCAAAACCGTCGTCCTTACCTGGACGTCCGCTGCCGACAGTACCACCCTTGCTACTGCGGGATACACGGATGGTGCCGTGGTCGTCGTGAAGGACGGCAAGAAGTTCTATGCCGACGGCAATGTTTACGAGGGCATCCTTACTGCGGAACAGGTTGAAGCCATCGGTACAAACAAACTCTACCCCATCAGCGGCGTGCAACTTGAAACGGTCAGTGGCAAGTTGGTGGCGACTTTGGATGGCGATTCTAAGGATGCTCTCTTGATTTCACAAAGCTTCGAAGTCGACACGGTTATTTACAAGCGTCAGATGACGGAATCTAAATCTATGACCGTAATGCTTCCGTTCTCGATATCGCTCAGCAGTACGAATGGTTACAACGGTAATCGTTTCTACAATTTCAAGGAAATGGTAGAAGATAAAGAGAGCGCATACGAAGTGATGATGAAAGTCTCTGCAGTCAAGGATGAACTTGCTGCAAATACGCCGTACATCCTGATTCCTTCTCAAAGGCAGACGCAAATTAAATTTGTTCAGGATGGAAAAATCGCTCTTGAAAAAACGACGACCATCAATTCTGTTGAAAGAAACGGATGGACAATGCATGGCGTTTATGAATACAAAAAGTGGAATGAAAATTCTGAACTTGGCGCTGTATTTGGCTTTGCCGCTCAAGCAAGGGATGGTTTCCATGTTGGTGATTTTGTTGAAGTCGGCGGTGAAAGCGATATCTATCCGATGCGTGCGTATCTGAAGCATGAAGTACCTCAGGGTGTCCTGGGACGGAATGGCAGGACCTATTTTGGAAATGCCAGCGGAATGCTTGGAAAAGTCCGTGTCGAAATAGTCGATGACGAAGAAGAGACAACCACGGTCGTTCGTCGCAACATGTTTGTTCCGACAGTGGTCAAGGCTAACCGCTGGTTTGACTCGAAGGGTCGCGCTCTTGGTCAAAAACCGACAGCCAAGGGAACATACTATTACAATGGACAAAGGGTTATCATCAAGTAGGTACACTATGGAAAAGAGAGAATATCAGTCTCCTAAAATGGAAGTTATCGAAATGGCGCCATGCGGATGCCTTTTGCAAGGAAGCGTTGATCGTCCCTTGAAATCGATTAGAATTTTCATCGATGAAGACGATGATTATGGCAGCAGTGACGATTGATTTCGTTCCCGTCCTGTAAAGGATGCACGTAATCGCTTGGACAGACGGACTCGCAAAAGTCTGTCTTGAGCGTGTGTATTTGACGAAGGGCGTCCCCAAAGAGGGACGCCTTTTTTGTGAAAGAACGGATGCGAAATTTGTGAAATGTCGGTCTTGATGTCCGTTGTTTTTTAAGTTTCCCTCAAAGACGTCGTACGTGTGGTGGCGGATGCCGCGAAAAATGTCTTTAAATTTTGCAAAAAAATTGAAAAAACAATAATCTAAGCGCGTTTTAAGAAAAAAGAAAGCTTTTTTTTGAAGAAAAATAATTTTTCGTACAATTTTGTTATAATTTCTTAAAAATTTTCGCATGGATACGATACGCGTATTAATCAAGGAGGATTCATGCTCAAAAAAAGCCTATTTTCGGTTTTGTTTACGGTTCTCGCCCTCGCCGGAGTGGCGAATGCTGCGTACAGTGGAACGCCTGCAACACCCTCTAAAGATGCCAACAACTGCTACTTGATTAGCAATGCTGACGAACTGTACGGATTTGCGGCCATCGTGAACGGTGGCGAACGCACGGCTTGCGGAAAACTTACGGCAAATATCGAGGTGAATAAGCATGTGCTGAAAAATGCGTCGGGTCAGTCGTGCGTTAATGATGATGGCTCGTATAAAACCGGAACGTGTGATGGCCTTTACAAGTGGACCCCGATAGGTCCATACACTATTGTTGGTAATGTAGGTCCTTTTTTGGGCAATTTTGATGGCGGTGGTTTTACCATATCGGGCCTGTATGTTAATGAAAATATACCGAATGGTGAAGCAGGCCATGGTTTTGGTTTGTTTGGTTCTATTCAAAATTCGAGTGAAACTGTCTCTATCAGTAATGTGGGTGTTGAAGACTCGTACTTTGGATGCAATGGAAATTGCGATGGTGTTGGTGGCGTTGTTGGTTTCGTTTATGGGACTTACTCTTGTAGTGGAAGTATTAGTATAAAAAATGTTTATAGCAATGCTGTAGTTTACGGTATTTCTAACGGAAGTGGGGATGGTTATGTAGGGGGGGTTGTTGGTGACTTATGGTGGGCGACTGTGAATATGACTAATGCTTATAATTTGGGTTCTGTATACGGTAGCAAGGAAAAAACTGCTGGTGGTCTTTTGGGGCATAATTGGGGAGAAATTGTTATAAACAACAGCTTTAATTATGGGACTGTTAAAAATGGAAGTGCTTTTATTGGTAATGATGATGATGGCGAGACTTCCGTCAACAATTCCTACTACTTATCCGCAACAAAAGTTGATGGTGACGCCGCCACGATGACTGCAGCCGAATTTGCCAACGGTACGGTCTTTGCTGCTCTGCGCAGCGCCGAAGATGGCGAAGTATGGCGCCAGTATAAAAACGATGCATATCCGACGTTTGCTGCAAAAATGGGTACGGATGCTCCGGCGCCTATGCATGTGGCGGTGTTGCATTATTCCGAAACAGATTCTGTCGCGATTGCTTATACACAGGGCACGGCGTTAACGCTCCCGACAGTGGATCGTGAAGGTAACGCCATTGCCGGATGGACCACATCTGCTGATGGGACGGGAGCCGCAATTACCGAAATTCCGACGACGGCGACAACCGACCTTAAGCTTTACCCGAAGGCTAAAACGTTTGAGCCCAATGCTGAGGGTTACTATGAAATCGCAACGGTAGGCGATCTTTACAAGTTCGCTGAAATCGTGAATAATGGAACTGCACAGGGCAGTGGAACGGCGCTGGGCGTTAAGGCAAAACTCATGAACGACATCGAGGTGAACCAGAACGTGCTGACTTCGGCTGGCGAACTTAATGCAGACCTTACAGATGGCTTCACTCCATGGACCCCGATTGGTACGTCTGCTAAACCATTCAAGGGGACGTTCCTTGGCAATGGCCACACCATCAGCGGGTTGTATGTCGAGCCGCAGGGTGCCTCAAATGCTACTTACAAAGGTCTTTTCGGTTATGTCAGTGGCGAAGTTGCCATTGATGGCGTAGGAATTGTGGATTCGTATATTTATGGGAGTAACTATGTCGGTGGTCTTGTTGGAGGTTTGAACGTAGGGACAACTTTGACCATCAGCAATTCGTTCAATGCGGGTTTTGTGGTTGGAAACGTGGGTATTGGCGGTCTTGTCGGGGGCTTACAGCTGTCTCTATCGGAAGAAAATCCATCTATCGTAAAAATCAATAATTCGTACAACCTGGGGCACGTGCTTGGAGGTAATGCTTTGTCAGTTAATGCGAATATTGGAGGTCTTGTTGGGTATGCCGATGTATTGACTATCAACAATTCGTATAATATGGGTTTGGTATCTGCCAGAAAAGGCTCTCGTGACGAACTTGCTGGCAGTAATCACCCGCTTCTGACTTCGGCTGTAACCAACAGTTTCTGTATCGGCGAAAGCCGGTTTGAGGACAATGGCGCCACGCAAAAGTCCGCCGAAGAATTTGCCGACGGTACGGTGCTCGTTGCATTGCGTAGTGGCGATGACGGCAACGTCTGGGTGCAGAATCCTAACGACAAGTACCCGACCATTGACATCAACGCAGGCGAATTCAATATTCTCGTCCTTGACTGGGGATATGCAACGGATGTTGTGGAGTTGGCGAAACGTGAGGACTATAAAGAAGGTGACATGGTCGTCGTGAAGTCTGGCAAGCAGTTCTACGCCGATGGCAAGATTTACGAGGGAATCCTTACTGCGGGCCAGGTTGAAGCCATCGGTACAAACAAACTCTACCCCATCAGCGGCGTGCAACTTGCGACTGACGACAAGGGCATTACGACTGCTACCTTGAATGGTAAAGACGACGCACGAACAACCGTCATGATTCCGACGAATGTTCAAGTGGACAGAGTCATTTATAAGCGCAATATTACAGCGAATATTTATACGACCGTCATGCTTCCGTTCGATGTGACTGTTTCTCCTAACATGGGCTATACGTTCTACAAATTCTGCGGTGTTGACTCGGATGCTGAGGGAACCATAATCAATGTTGCTCCGGTCACGACCAAATTCAAGGCTAACAGGCCGTACATCATGATTGCAAATGCTGACAATTCTGAAGGCATTACCTTCGAAAAGGTTGATAGTAAATACACACTCAATACGACGACCCTCAGCACGGATGCTACCGCAGGTAACTGGACGATGCGTGGTGTCTACGAGTACAAGGTGTGGCCTGAAGGTGATAGCGATCTCGGTTTTGTTTACGGCTTTGCCAACAAAGCTGGTTCTGATAACCAAATTGGTGAATTTGTGGAGGCTGGCGCTGGTGCCGATATCGTGCCGATGCGCATGTACCTGAAAGAAACCGTGCCGCAGGGCGTTCGTGGCAATGGCAAGTACAACTACTCTAGCCATACCGGACCTGCCAAGGTCGTGAGAGTCCAGATTGTCGAAGGCGACGGCGATGACGAGACAACGGCGATTAAGCACGTTGCAACCGTCCCGACCGTTGTCAAGTCGAACCGCTGGTTTGATGTGAAGGGTCGCGCCCTCAACGGTAAGCCTACCGCCAAGGGTACATACTATTACAATGGTCAAAGGGTTATTATCAAGTAGGTGAACTATGGAAAAGAAAGAATACCAGTCTCCAAAAATGGAAGTTGTCGAGATGCCTGCGTTCGGAAGCCTGCTGGCCTCGTCGGATAAAAAATCTCTTAGAGTGTTTATTAATTCCGAATCGTGCAGTGATTGTGACGATGATGATTATTAGCCGCTCATCGACGCTCTATCGCGGATGAAAAACGCCCCCTTGCGGGGCGTTTTTTGAGTAAAAATTTTTAGACTTTGAAAAAAATTATATTCTTACTATATTCATACGAGAGGATTTTATATGAAAAAAGAATACCAGACACCTAAAATGAATGAAGTTCAAATGAAACGCCAAAAATCCTTGCTGATGGGGAGCGTTCCTGTGTATCATGGTACGCTGGGCATGGATTCGCTTACTCAGCCTTCGGATGATATTAAGGTCTAGTTCTTAGCGTCTAAAAAAATTCAAAAAAATTCAAGCGCACCCCTTTCCTAGGATTGGGGTGTTTTTTTATATTTGTGCCAAACTTGGTGTAACAATAACAAACGCTGTGAGCCCGGACTAGCTGAAAAGCAGTGATGATGATCCGATAACGGCGTACATATAATAGGAAGGTCCTATGACTTTTATGATTTTAAAGATGATCGGATGCCTTGCGCTCCTCATGTTCGGTATGAAGACGATGAGCGAAGGTTTGCAGAAACTCACCGGCGGGCACCTCCGCGCAGTCCTTGGCACAATGACAAAACACCGTGTCGGGGGGCTTCTCACGGGCATGTTTGTTACCACCTCCGTGCAGTCTTCCACTGCAACTACCGTCATGACAGTTTCGTTCGTTAACGCAGGCCTGCTCACATTGAGTCAGGCCATTCCTGTAATTATGGGCGCGAACATCGGTACGACTGCCACGGCATGGATTATGTCCATCTTCGGTTTCCAGTTCAACATGAGCAGCGTGGTGTGGCCGTTCTTTGCGCTTGGCATTATTCTGAGCTACACCAAGAAAAGCACGACGAAGAGTTTTGGCGAATTCGTGTTCGGTTTTTCGTTCATGTTCCTTGGCCTTTGCACGTTGCGTGAAAATGCCGTGGCGATGGACCTTTCGCACAACGAGGCTGTCATCAACTTCTTCAAGAGTTGCGGTGGCTGGGGCATCTGGACGACACTTTTGTTCCTTGTGCTCGGTAGTGTGCTTACGATGTGCGTGCAGTCCTCTGCGGCCATCATGGCGATTACCTTGATTCTCTGCTCGAGCGGCGTGTTGCCGATTTACCAGGGCATCGCTCTTGTGATGGGCGAAAACATCGGTACCACGGTGACTTCGAACTTGGCGGCGCTTTCGGCGAGTACGCAGGCACGTCGCGCGGCTCTTGCTCACATGCTCTTCAACGTGTTCGGTGTAATCTGGGTGCTGATTGTCTTCCATCCCTTTGTGAATATGGTCTGCCACATCGTCGGCTTCGACCCGACTTTCGTTCCGCAGACGGAAGAAGAAATTGCGCAGGCTGGCGTCCGCGTGACATACGCCCTTTCCGGATTCCACACGGCATTCAACGTTTGCAACGTCCTGATTCTCATCTGGTTTGTAAAGCCGATGGAAAAGGTTATCTGCAAGATTATCCAGGGCAAGAAGGACGAAGACGAGGATTTCCGTCTCAAGTTCATCAGTTCGGGGCTCCTCAGCACGGCAGAGCTTTCTCTTTTCGAAGCTCGTAAGGAAATTAACTTGTTTGCAACCCGCAGCAAGAAGATGTTTGGCTTTGTTCCGCAACTTCTTGAGTTGAAGGACGAAAACGATTTTACGAAGCTCTTTGCGAAAATCGAGAAGTACGAGAATATCAGCGACAACATGGAAATTGAAATCGCGAGCTACTTGAACAAGGTCAGCGAAGGCCGCTTGAGTCCGGAGAGCAAGGCGAATGTGCAATCGATGCTCCGTGAAATCTCTGAAATCGAGAGTATCGGCGACGCCTGCTACAACATGGCCCGCGCCATCAACCGCAAGTTCCGCAGCAAGGAAGACTTTACCGAGGAACAGTATGCGCATATCAGTCACATCATGGAACTTTGCGATACGGCGATGGCGCACATGCTGAATATCATCGAGGACAAGAGCACAGATGCAAACCGCGCCCTGAACTTTGAAAATGAAATCAACGACTACCGCAAACTTTTGAAGAAGAAGAACGTGGACGACATCGATGCGAAGCTTTACAGTTACCAGATGGGCGTGCACTACATGGATATCGTGAACGACTGCGAAAAGCTCGGCGACTACATCATCAACGTGGTGGAAGCGCACGCCCACGTGAGACTGACGTACTAGTAGTTGATGCTGCGTTAAATCTGCGAATTTAGCGGATAGGGTCTAGGGAAAATTTGGCGCCTGCGGCGCGAGGTTAGTTGTGCGCCTGCGGCGCGGGGAGTGTGGCGGCTTCGCCGCGAGGGTACTCTGAGGCGAGAGGCACAATCCTCCGTCACCGTCATCCCGGCCTCCGAGCCGGGATCTCGCTTGTGAAGTGTGGCGCTTCGCGCGAGGGAAAAGCGGCGATTCGGCACTGAAATGTGCGATTTTTGCTGAAAATGGGCTCCAAATGAGGAAAAATGCTTTTTTGGAGCCTATTTTTTTACTTTGTTTGCAGATATTTTCTTCAGATTGAATCCTGGATGGGCTCCAAAAGGTGAAAAAATCAAGAATGGAGCCCATAAGGTGAGGTCTTTTATCGTTGAACGGCTTTTTGTGACTTAATTTGTTTGTAGAAATAGGCTCCAAATGAGAAAAAAGCTCGGTTTGGAGCCCATTTTTGTTGAAAAGAGGGGCGCGACTATAGCATCTCGCATTTGCAAACGCCGCATCTCGCATTCGCGACTGTCGCATCTCGCGTCCGCGACTATAGCATCTCGCATTCGCGACTGTCGCATCTCGCATTTGCAAACGCCGCATCTCGCGTCCGCGACTATAGCATCTCGCGTCCGCGATAGCCTACCCTTTAAACTTCATGAACTTGTACAGGTACTTGGCCGATTGTATAGGCGTCTTTAGGAAGGCGCTCTTTTTGCAGTCGTGCTTGGCGAAGTTCTGGAGTACGCGGTAGAGCTCAGTTTGTTCTGTCTTGTTGACACTGAGGAGGAACTTGCGGAACTTGAATTCGAAGTCGTGCATGCGACCGAAGTAGTCGTAGCAGCGTTTTTCGTAAGTCTTCAGGAAGCTCTTGCTCAGGTCCTTGTTGCGAAGGCCCTCGTGGACGGTCTGCGCGCAGAACCGTCCGGCGCGCATGGCGGCCGCGATGCCGCCTCCGGTGAGGGGATTCGTATGGTGGGCGGCATCGCCTACGAGGGCGAAATTGTCCAGCGTGTAATCCTTCAAGACACTCGAAACGGGAATCACCCCGCCGACCACATGGTTAATCTTTGCGCCCGGGAACAGCTTGTAGAGCCACTCCATCGTGACCTCGAGAATGTTCTGCCGATTCTTGTTCGTAATCAAAAATCCTGCGCCAAAATTTGTCACATTTGATTTCTGCTTCGGGAAACTCCAGATGTAGCCGTCGTTGATGAAGTCGTGGCCTTGCCAGAATGTGAGGTAGTCCTCCTTGGTGAGAATTCCCTCGACTTGGATATCGACGCCTGTGCAGGTGAGGCCCGGCTTCTGGATGCAATCGAGGCCGAGCATGCGACCGATGCGGCTTTCGACGCCGTCTGCTGCGATGACCATCTTCGCACGGATTTCCTCGGTGCGTTCGCCTGCGCCGTCGCCAATCTTGACAGTGACGTTGCGGGCGCCCTTCTCGACGCTTCCGACCAGTTCTGCGCGGGCGCGCGTGACGACTTCGACGCCGTCGTCTGCGGCAAGTTTTGCAAGCCACGGGTCGAACTTCTCGCGGTTCAGCATGATGCCTGTCCCTTTTTGCGCAAGGTCAATGTTCACGCCGTTCGGCCCGTAAATGTAAAGACCGTTGATGATACTCTCGATGCAACTCTCGTCGATGGGACCATAGGTCTGCAAGTCGGAGAGCTTGGTGCTCGCCTCGCCGCAGCGGACGGGAATGCCGATTTTTTCGCGCTTCTCGAGGAGAAGCACCTTGTGACCTTCGCGGGCGAGGTTCCTTGCCGCGACACAGCCGCCTGGGCCTGCGCCAATGACCACGACATCGTATTCGTTATTGAGCATCGCCGACCTCCTGGAGTGTGAGGGCGCCTGCGGGGCAGGCCCTTGTGCAAAGCCCGCAGCGGATGCACTTTTCAAGGTCAATTTGCAAATCGAGGCCGTACATGTCGAGGGCCATCTTGGGGCAGACGCCGACGCAGCCGGCGCATTCTAGACAAACGCTTCTGTCGTGAACGAGAATTTTCATGCTATTCAATATAATAAAAGGAACGCTTTTGGTTTTGCGCTTGCTGCAAAATGTTTTGCTATCTTGATAGATGTGTACCACATGAGGTTACCATGAGCCAAGAAAAAGCGATACCGACTTTAAATCAGATTCTGAATGCCGCCAAGAGGTTCCCTGTTGCTTTCGGGATGATATTGTTCTATACGATCTATTTGATTGTGTTCTCGCAGCATGGCCTTGACGGTGTGTGCTCCAATGTTGTTGCTAATGCGTTGACGAAATTTGCTTTTATTTGTCCGATTCTAGCGTCGCTTCTTTCGGTATCCTTGAAACTTTATCAGGAAAATTCTGCGAAATATAAAAGGTGGATTTCGCCGCTGTTCCATGGAATCCTGTTTGGCTTGTCGTTTTTCCTTGCGCTTTTTGCAAACGATTTAGGTGAAGATAAATTTGTGCAATTGTTGCTGACCTTTATCATGGTTCTTGTTCTTGGCATATTTTTTGTGGCGGGATCGCTACTAAAAAATGAAAAAAAGATGGTGAATTTTCAATTCAAAACAAGTGGCGCTTTGGTTTCGGCACTGGTTGTTTCCTTCTGTCTTTTTTGCTTGCTTGTTATTGGAGGGGCTGGTGTAGAACTTCTTTTCAGTTGCAAAATGGATAAAGATATTCTGGGCGTGGTTGCCGTAATTATCCTCTTGTTCATTTTTCCTTTGGTGTTTCTTGCAAAGTTTCCTTATTTGCATCAGTGCAAAGAAAAAGAGAAAATTGGAAAAACAGATAAAGTAATTTGCAAGGTGCTTGGCGCTTTGACGCTTTTATATTTTCTTATCCTTTATGTTTACATGGCGAAAATTTTGTTCACGTGGACGCTTCCCCAGGGGACACTTGTCTATGCGGTTTCTATCGCAGCGATTGCCGCCGTGTCTCTGTACGAAGTTTGTTATCAATTCATCTATTGCGATGAAAGTGCGCCTGCAAAAGAAGCAACTTCGCTCAAGTGGTGCCGGCGCCTGTTGAAAATAATTCCCGTGGCGATGTTCCCGCTGCTTGTGCTTATGACGGTAGCGATTGTCCGCAGGGTCAGCGACTACGGCTTGACTGTTCCTCGGTTTTATGCGATTGCGTTGAATGTGTATTTCTATTTGCTGTTTGCGGAATTGTTGCAAATTAAGAAAGTGGGGCGAATGAGTGCTTCGGATGTCTGCATTGTCGCTTTCTTCGTGCTGCTCTGCTTTGTTCCCTTTAGTGCGTTTTCTACGGACGGGTTCCATTCAAGTAAAAGCGTCAAAGAGGCTGAAGCGAATCAGACGAAAAAACTCTACTTCAATTCTCTTTCGAGATCTGTGATGCCGACGCCGCCAGGTTATTCCTCGGTGGTGTATGTCAGCCGAAATTTGTCACCGGAAAATGTGAAGCTGCAAAATGATACGATTTCTTTCAGGTTGTATTACGGAATAGATTCTTTTAAGAGCTATAACGGGGAAGGTGATGAAGACGTTCAGTTCGCTGAATTCCGCATGCCGACTTCCATGCTGCTGGATTCCGCCCGCTATTTTCGCAAGGAACGTCAAGAAGATTTGGGTACACCTTTTAAATTGGAAAATGAAAATTCAGTCCTCTTTTTGACAAAGCTTGAATTTATGGCGAACACCAAGGACAGCGTTGCTGTGTCGATAGTAAAAGGCGTGCTGTTTATAAAGTAAATGTTCGGGCTGAGAACCTCTTTGTGAATCTGGAGAAAATATGAAGTTTACAAAAATAAAGCAATATCTCGCGCAAGTCTCGTCAACTTTCAAGCGGTTTCCCGTGGCTGTCGGCTTGCTGTCTTTTTATACGTTGTATGTAATTTTGCAGGAATGTTTCCACTCAGAACTGTTTGATTATAGAAAGACGCATATTCATGTGTGGCTTTCGCTTTATCCGGTGCTGGCTGCACTCCTTTCTGTGGTCTTGAAAAATCTAAGAGAAATTTCTGTGGGGATGGGGAGGCGCGCTGCAATTTTTTGTCATGGCGCATTGCTTGTGGTAACGATTCTCATGGCGATTTTATATGATAGTTTTGCTTCGCTCAAGTTTCCTCACCTGATTGCGACTATCGCTTTTGCTCTTTTATTCGGCTTGTGCATTTTTCCGACTTCCAAACACAAGAACGAAGAGACTTTGTGGAATTCGCTTGTTCAAATGGAAGGGTCGCTTTATTTGTCGCTCCCTGTTTCTTTTGTATGCTGGGGGCTTTTTGCCGTTTACCTCTTATGTGTGGGTGCGCTTTTTGAAATGAAATTAAATTGGAAAATTTATGCTTATGGAGCTACGTTCTGTAGTTTGTTCGTGTTCCCTGTTCTGTTCCTTGCTGGTTTCCCATATTTGCGGGACTGTGAGGGAACGCCTGCGTTTAGTAAAAGCCGAAAGTTGCTGAGTAATATCGGAAGCGTCATTCTCTTGTTCTATGTCCTGCTCCTTTACGCTTATACGGCGAAAATCCTACTCACTTGGACGTTGCCCAAGGGATCTGTTGTTTACGTTGTATCCATTGCGGTGCTTTTTGCGATGATAGTGTGGTTCTCTCTTTATCCTGCCAAATTCCATCCGGAACTGAAATTGCAAAATCGCTTGCAGAAGTATATTCCTGCGGCTCTCCTTCCACTGCTTGTTCTTATGACGGTGGGAATCGGTCGCCGTGTTTTTGATTATGGTCTGACTGTTCCGCGCATTTATGCGATTGCCTTGAATGTGTGGTTTTATGTGGCGCTTGGCATTTTATTTGCAAGGAGAATCCAAAAGAAAATCTGGTGGACTTCTACGACTTTTGGCGCAGTTCTTGTTCTGCTTTGCCTTGTGCCGTTTGACTTGAATTCTTCGAAACGTTCCTATGAGGTGTCGCACACTCATGTGAATTCGGCCAGGCTTGGCGAAAGGACTCAAGCCACTGATAGCGCCCAATTGGATAGTTTGAAACAAATAAAAAATTTCTATTACAAGACATCGATAGATGCTGTCCTTCCGGTTTCTCCGAATCGTACATCCTTCTTTAGACTTCGCACGAGCGTCATGCTGCATAGCCGAAACATCAGGCTGGAGAACGATACGCTTTTCCTTAAATTCAGCTATGATGTCGCCTCTTCGACGGAATTTCGCATACCGACGTCGATGATGATGGATTCTACCCAGTATTACACAAGCGGCTTCAAAAATAGGAAGCCACTTGTGATTGACAATGGCGATGCGACGCTGGTTCTGACCTCTGCAAGATTCAAAGTGCGCTCTGGAAAGTGCGACTACTTTGCCGATGTGGATGGATTCGTGTTTCTAGAATAGTTCGTCTTACTTCTGCATTTCGTAGAAGGCGTTCAGCCAGGCCTTTAGTCGATTCCAGTCCTTTTCTTCGGGTTTCGTGACGAGGTTTTTGGGCTCGTAGATGAACAGGTCGCTTAACGCGAATTCTCCGACCGTGATGCCCGCGAATCCTTCGTAGAACTTGGAACCGAGTTTCAAGTCGGTGCTGTGGACGGTTTCTCCATCGACAGCAATCGCGAGGTGTTTGCCGTAAATCACGAAACTGACGTGGTGACGCTTGCCGTCCATGACTTTCGCCTTTCCGTAGAGGGTTTCGTCTTTCGCTGCATCGCTGCTGAAAATCTGCGAGCAGATGAATTGCGGGGCCGCTTCGCATTTTGCAATCTTGAAGCCGGCTTCTTCGCTGCCTGCGGAGATAAGTGTCGTTCCGCTTCCGGAGTCGTCGGCTTCAATCCAGAAACTGATACCGATGGTGCTGTCGGATTCAGTGTACGTGCCTGTGGTATCGCATTCGTAACTGCTGGGATAAGGTGAATCCGGACTGTAGGTGGTGCGGATGCAGTTTTCCAAAGTGTAGTGTCGCGTCTCGAACAGCGAATCTTCGAATGCGAGGCCCGCTTCTGCTGTGGCGTAAAGATGGTAGGGAAATGTCCAGTGGTTCATGTGGTCGCTTGTAGCCCAGCCGCTTGCAAGCCAGCGCGCCTTTGTGGAATCTTCCCGGACTTCCTGGTAGAGCGCCCAGAATCTGTTCTCCTCGGTTTCGTTTTCGGCGGCGACGTAGGGGACAAAGTTGCCGTACTCGTCGATTAACTTGTAGTATGCGTGTGTGTCCAGCACGGTGATGGGCGCGGGGAGGCTTCCGAGAGGTTCATCGAGTTTGAGGGATTCCATCAATTTCACTGTTTTCGCGGGGAGCGCAAACTGGAGGGAATCCAGCGGGTATCCGCCGACTTTGTAGTTCATGTAGAAGGTCTCGCCGGCCTTTGTCTCGCCGATGAATGTCTGTTTACTTACGCCGTTTTTCTCCCATACGTACAAGTTTTCGATTTCGCCGATGGGGAGGTTCTCGAGGGTGATGAATCCTTTTTTACGGTCCTCTTCGGATATGCGGATGCAGTTGAACGTGCCGGCTAGGCAGATGGAATCCGCCTTCGCATAGCTGCGTTCGAGGTAGTTGAGGTATATCACGACCTTCGCGGGCTCTCCGACCTCGATTTCGATGTCGAGCGAATCCTTGCGTTTGTATCCGTTGTAGACTTGCCCGACGCCCTGCAACGTGATTTCGGAGCCGGATCGCGCGCGGACCAGCAGGTTGACGTGCTGGCAGTTGTCCGTTTTGTTGTAACTGGGGCAGTCGTCAATTTTGCCGAAGGTGAAACGACCGTTGTCGTCGGTCTCGGTGGAGTCGCGCACGACGGTGTGGTGGCTGGAGTCCTGTGCCGTGAGGAGGACGCGGGCGAGGGCGAGGGGGGCTCCCTTGGTGTCCTTGACGGTTCCGCCGACATATACGAGTTTTTCGGGGTCCGTGGTGACGTAATCGCTGAAGTCCATGGCGGTGTATTCCGCAAAGTCGCTTGTATCCGCATTTGCCGTCTTCCCGGATTCAGTTTCCGTCAAAACGCCTGCCGTGTCTGTGTCATTGGAACACGCCGCAATCCCTGCGACAAGAGCCGCTGCGATAAGTTCTGTGATAAAGTTCTTGAAAAGTTTCATGTTCATTCTTCGGATAAGGTTCGCCCGCAACTCAAAACTCGTAATTCATAACTCATAATTCATAACTCATAACTAGAATCTACTTCTCCAGATTCGGGAACAGGTGCAAATTGAGCTGGTACACGCCATCGGCTTTCGCCTTGTCCTCGCTGATGATTTGCCGCATTTTCGCCTTGAACTCTTGCAGTTCCGCTTCCAGTTGCTTGTAGGCTTCGCTCGAGATGCTGAAGGTGAGCGTACTCATCACGTTCGCTGCTTTCGGCGGTGTAATCAGCGCCTGCTTCGAAAGTTCGAAGCATTGCAACTGGTACTGTTTGATGAGTTCAGCGTTGTTGTAGGGGCCGCTCGATATGGATTCGCGAGTCGGCTTCCAGAAACCCTGCTCGTTCTTGCGGGCGAGCCCGAGCCGCTTGAGAAGTTCTAGCGAATCCTTCAACTTTCCGAGAGTCACTCTCGGGAATATCCGCTTTTGCGCAGGAGCCAAGTCGTCTGTCACGTCCATCGCATCGAGAATCGCGAACAGAGCGCTGTTGTACCAATGGTTGTAGTACTCGTAGGCGTCCGGATTCAGAATATGCTGCGGATTCGGATTCAGCGCCAGAAGCTCGTCCATGTAGGCTTTGCGGAGCGTGTCGTTCTTCGCCTGGTCCAGCTTGACCATCGTCTCGAAGTAGGCTGCTTCGTTACCGTCGAGTCCGAGAATCTCGATGAACTTTGCCACCATGCGCGGGCTCACCTTTTTGCCCCGGAGCACGTCGGCGAAATAGCTGCGCGACTTTTCAAGCCCGAGCAGATTGCAGATTTCTGTGCGGTTGAAGCTCGGTTCCACTTCCGCTCGCGCCACCTGGTATTCGTCCAGGTACTTGCGAAAGTGCGTAAACTGGTAGATGTCTATAAAATTGTTCACTATTATAATATAGTTAATTTTTTTTAGAATGTGAGAAAAATTTTGAGAACGTAGCCGAAGATGGGGAGGTTTGAAAATAGCAGATTTATCCGTACTTTGGGGCGGATTGAATCCGAAAATCCCTTAAAAAATAATATTGACCGAATTTACTCTTGCAAACGTGTTTGTAAATCAAAAATTACAATTGAGGCGAACGCGTTAAGTTTCAAGTTTTGACGGCTCGAAATCATGGGGTGCCCTCCCTTCCTGTGCCGTATTTTCTATCTTTTGGCGCGGAATTTTACGAGGTATCCTCTATGACAGCTGAGGCAGAAAAGCCAAATATTATAACGTCCTCCCTTGACTTTATCGTCAACTGGGGGCGCACTAATTCTCTTTGGCCGTTCCCTTATGGCACGGCTTGTTGTGCAATTGAATTCATGAGTACGGAAGTGGGTCGTTACGACCTTTCGCGTATCGGCTCCGAATACGTGCGTTTTACGCCGCGTCAGTCCGATGTGCTGCTTGTTTCCGGCACCATCACCTATAAGCAGGCTCCGATTCTGAAGCGCATCTACGAACAGATGGCAGAACCCCGCTGGGTTATCGCCATGGGCGCCTGCGCCTGCTCCGG
>JAZLIJ010000045.1:0-2381 GCA_045617325.1 Fibrobacter sp. | reverse complement strand
GGTTGTCTTTTGAATTTGAATTTATGGGTGATATGATTTATTTTGGTCATAATATTAACTCCATTGATTATGAAAAACAAAAAATCAAAATTTACCCGAATGTAAAAGCGACTAGCGCTTTGAATTTTGTTGATGAAAATGGCAATAATGTGAATTATGATTTTTAAATAATAAAAGGAAAATATGAAAAAAATTCTGTTAATTGTGATGGCTTTCGCCATCGGTGGTTGGACGTTGCCCAAGCCAATGGAAAGTATTGAAAATTACAACGTCCTCATGGTTCATGGGGCGTATGGGCACGAAAAAGGGTTCTCTGCTGATACTAATTTAAGCGAGGCTTATACGTTTGGAACTATGCTTGAAAATGGTGCTACTTTGGGAGCCTATGACAATAACAAACGTATAACAAAATGGTTCTCGAAAAATGCATTTGAAGAAGCTGATATTGATAAAAAGCGTAATGCTACAAATTCCTTCGTTTACAATTGGCGCTCTTTTTCGAATCCGGCAAATACTTCCTTGAACAACGCTTATGAGTTGGGTTATCGAATGTGGAATAAGGATAAAACGTTTGGCAAACGTCGTGCTCTTGTGGAAGAAGCCCAGGAAGTGAAGGCGAAAATATACAATCAACGTGTTGTTGGAGATTCTGTTGTTGTAGATTCTACGGTGGGCCAAAATGCACTTGAAATTATCCGTAAAAATCCCGATCTTTACCACCAACTAGCTTCCCGCTACATCCTCGTCGGCCACTCCATGGGTGGCGTCGTTTCCCGTGAGTATGTGCAGGGCGATTTCTACAACAGTGATGTGGATAAAATAATTTTCAAAAAGTTTTGCATCGGGGCTTGACGCGGTCAGAATTTGTTGTTAAATTTATAGTGAACATTTGTTTAGTTTATCGGCGGGTGCCGCGCAAGTTGAAGTATGAATTTAACCGGTCGCTTTTAATGCGTGTAGCGACGGGAGGATGAATGAACAGGGAACAATTTTTTTCCATGGTGAAGGATGTCAAGAAGGATCCTTCCAAGTTGCAGGATTACCGAAAGGCTTTCAAGAAAGTCTATCCGTTCAGCGACGGGGTTTTTAAGATGCTCATGGCGAACGAGGCCAAGCCCGAGCGCACCGTCAAGTTCTTGAACGCGATGCTCGGCCTGGAAGGCGACAAGGCGATTTCCGATTTTACACTGGGCGTTCCGGAAAACCCTGGCGTGCTCAACGACAAAACAGCCATCTTCGACATCTACGGCACCACGGCGGCTGGCGAACCCGTGCTCATCGAGGTCCAGCAGAACTACAATGTGCTTTTCGTGGACCGCCTCATCTACTATACGTCCCGTGTGGTAAGCCGCACCGTCAAGAAGTCGCAGAACTACGACCTGCCGCATATCTACGTGCTTTCCATATTGACGGAGGACCAGTTCCCGCTGGAGCGCGACCACTACTTTCACCATTCGCAGATTGTTCGCAACCGGCATTTCCCCTATGAAAAACTGGACGTCTACCTCGTGGAATTGCAGAAATTCTTCGCGATAGAGGACCGCGCTCCGGAGGAAGAACGCGAAGTGGGCAAGCGGGCAGACATGTTGCGGCTGTTCCGCGCGGTTCTCGAGGAAAAGGAAATATCCGAAAGGAATCTGCTTGGGCTCCTTGACAAGGAATTTATGAAAGATGTATCTTTAGGTGCGTATACCGATGAACTTCTCCTGCACGAGGTGGATGGAATGACAGACATATTATATGAAAAGCAGGGGTCCTACCTGCTGGGCAAGGCGGAAGGGCGTGCAGAAGGTGCTGTCGCTAAGAATAGAGAACTTGCTAAAAACTTCCGTGATGACGGCGTTTCCCTTGAAATTATTTCGAGACGGACCGGCTTGACTCCCGAAGAAATCAAGGCTCTTTGATTACTTACGAAGTTCCGACTTGGTGTTTTCTGCTGCGTCGGGAAATTTTCTGTGAAAAAATGGACGCTATCGTGAACGGCGCCCATTCGGAATCGAAGTTCGATTACTGCGACAACACCTGCGACCTTCCCGGAACGCTTCGGAAAGTCACCATCTCGACCGCGCTCCCGACCGGCGCCGAATCCACCGTGACCGTCGAAGTCTCCGCCGCAAAACAGCGCCACATCATCCCCCCGAAAATGTTCAACCTTGACAATTAACAATGAACAATTAACAATGAACAATGAACACAAATGCGTAGGTCGAGAGTCGCGGCCGTGCTTGCAGAGACATGAGCGAGACCAGCATTTGGCCCCGAAGGGGCAATGAACACAAATGCGTAGGGTGGGTTCCCGTGCTTGACATCCTTGCACGTCATGGCGCGTTGCGCATGACCCTGCGGCTCGGTAATGAAAAAATGCAAGCAAGCTTGTTTTT